>JAAHIC010000851.1 GCA_010671965.1 Leptolyngbya sp. SIO4C5 | reverse complement strand
CTGAAAGCGACGTTCGTATGGCTGCGATCGCCTAGCGATTTACCCACTTCCAGCAACTTCCTTGCTAAAACGCTCAGGTTTCTGTGGAGAAGCCTGAGCGTTTTACATTTGCCTCATACTGCTTAGGTGATTTAGCTAAGACTGACTCCACACCTGCAACAGCAATAGAAATTACGCAGTCCAAACTTCCCTAAGCGCGTAAATCCTAAGAGAACAAAACCAAAGCAAAACTTACTTTTTTGAACAACTCCTAGAAATTTATCAATTAGCGTTATCTATATCTATTGCGCTAATTTGAGATTTTTTGCAGCGTATCAGAGACATGCCCCGGAAACAGATTAATACCCACGGCGGATTTGATTAGGTAAGCCATTAGAAACACACTGGCACTAATTAAAAGATTTAGGCTCAGCAATAAGATAACAGCCGCCAACCAGTTGCTCGCCCGAGTCAAACGACTAGATAGGCGGCGACGCCGAGGCCGTTGCCGCCTATCCTTACCTACAAGCAGCACCACATAAAACTTTGAGAACAAAACGTCGATGGTAAAACGCAAATCAACTAGCTTGGGGGCGGGCTTAGGAATCGCTCTGTTGATGATGCGTTTAAATTCATACCTCTGCGCTTCATCGAGGCTATCTAGTACTTTAGGATTAATCTGATGGAGATAGTAATCAGCCGTTCTTTGGATATATGAAATCTGCTGCGTTTCAGCATCTGATGCGGGTGACAGTTGGCTCATAATAATTTGTCCTAATCGTTAATAGTGAATAGAAATTGGTAGAACAAACTCCCTGCGCCCATTGACAGCCAGCATAGCCCTCCTAAGCCTATAATTCGAGTTTTGCGGCTCCAAGCCTGCTCGCTGAGCCGATCGCTGCTTGCTGCTAAGAGCTGAATTAGCCAGGCTGTAAAAATCCAAAGGCTGAGTAGAATGCTGGCCCAAAGTTTAGCGTGTCTCCAGGGAATATCACTGGGCCAAATATCAGGCCAAGGACGCGCTAAGATACAAAAAATAAAAAGCCCTGTTGTCCAAGTCTGAGCGATCGCAGTAGCGCCTCGACCTGAGTTACTAATGTAAATCAACAGGATCAGCGTCAGGAACCAAAGTGGCTTTGAAATTTGAAAAGCGCTGAGTAGCCAGCCCTCAATTCCAAACCCAAGAGCCAAGATACAAAGGGTTAAGAAAATTCGCCATCCTGCTTTGTTAGAACTTATCAGCATAAAACAGTATTAACAGCCAGTCCTTTAAAAAATAGGATCGTGTTCGTAATCAATGCACCGATCGTCTTGCCATATGCGGCCACTTTCTTCACAGCTCGCTTTATCTCGCTTGAAAGGAATGCCAACTGGTGCCACTTCTGATGACTTTTTGAAGAGTGATAGGCTATTGGAACTTAAATACAGCAGCCCCAACAGGGCCAATATGCCAGAAACGCTGACTAAAAGAATCAGCAGCATATTGCCAGGCGTCCAAAACCGCCGAACAGTATTTTCTTTGGCTAGGCGTTCGGAAGAGCGCTTTTCCTTTCCGGCCACGAAAACTAAATAGAATCGCTGCCAAAAGAAAGGAATTGATAGGCGAATATCGACAGGGTGCTGCTGCCAACTTCGAGGCTCTAACGCTTGCTGAATGGCTTCTATCTGGGCTTCGCTAAAGCTTGATAGGATATGGGGCGGTAGCCGATTGGCAAACTGATTGAACACTGCCTTTTTTTTATGAGAACGATCTATCGCAGACATAGACTCCACTAAGCTTTTGTAAGAATGCTTGAGACGAATAGGTAAGTAAATATGCGGCTATGGGTAGATGCCTAACGTTCTGGGTGATTTTGAGTAAAGGCGCTAAACGGATTAGAGAATTTACTGACTGATAGGGGTCGCGTTACTTGAGTTCACCCTATCTCAGTTATCTCATCTACCCGCTTTCTCAAAGTTCCCGCTGTATGTTGCTAACAACTAGATAAATTTACTGATTTTAAGCCTCCGCAGAAAAGAGAAAGTGATGGTAGTGGGTATCTACTGAACTTTCCACATAAACGGTCAATCACGGCTCGGCTCTAGAAAGAATAGTCATAGTGCCTACCCATCAGCTCCGACTTGACTAACACTAGAGCTGAGACTGTTTCATGTGATTTGTCTGATACTAGGGGTACGGCAGCTATCCAAATCATCAGCTTATGTCACTCGTTACCGTTCGCTCAGAAGGACTTTACTGTGAGCTGGGAAATTTTTACATAGATCCTTGGAGGGCCGTTA
>JAAHIC010000850.1 GCA_010671965.1 Leptolyngbya sp. SIO4C5 | reverse complement strand
CGTTTGCAGATTTGTAAGCTGTGCAATTTCGGGTGGCAGGCTGCTGAGTCGGTTAGAGCTGATGTTGAGCGTTTGCAGATTTGTAAGCTGTGCAATTTCGGGTGGCAGGCTGCTGAGTCGGTTATCGCTAAGTTCGAGTGATTGCAGCGTGCTGAGCTTTTCGATTTCAGGCGGTAAGCTGCTCAATTGATTTGAGCTGAGGTTAAGTGATCGCAGATTTGTAAGCTTTCCAATTTCAGGCGGCAGACTGCTCAGTTGATTTAAATTCCTTGAAAAATTGAAAGAGAAACTCAAATCCTCTCCAAGGTTCAACTCCTTCAAACTGGTAAGTTGCCCAATTTCAGGCGGCAGGCTGCTCAGTCGGTTAGAGCTGAGATTGAGCGATTGCAGATTTATGAGCTTTCCAATTTCAGGCGGCAGGCTGCTCAGTCGGTTAGAGCTGAGATTGAGCGATTGCAGATTTATGAGCTTTCCAATTTCAGGCGGCAGGCTGCTCAGTTGGGTTGAGCCAAGGGTAAGTGCTCGCAGTGCTGTAAGCTTTCCAATTTCAGGTGGTAGGCTGCTCAGTCGGGTTGACATGAGTGAGAGCGATCGTAGATTTGTGAGCTGTGTAATTTCAAGTGGCAGGCTGCTCAGTCGGGTTAAGACGAGATTGAGAGATCGCAGTGCTGTAAGCTTTCCAATTTCAGGTGGTAGGCTGCTCAGTCGGGTTGACATGAGTGAGAGCGATCGTAGATTTGTGAGCTGTGTAGTTTCAGGTGGCAGACTGCTCAGTCGGGTTAAGACGAGGTTGAGAGATCGCAGTGCTGTAAGCTTTCCAATTTCAGGCGGCAGACTGCTCAGTTGGTTAGAGCTAAGATCGAGCGATCGCAGCGCCGTAAGCTTTCCAATTTCAGGCGGCAGACTGCTCAGTTGGTTAAAGCTAAGATCGAGCGATCGCAGCGCCGTAAGGCTTCCTATCCAGTCAGGGATATTTTTTAAGAAATTGTCATAGAAACGAAGCGTCCTCAGCCACCGAAGTTGAGCGACTTCCGCAGGGATAGCCGTGAACTTATTTTTGTCACAGATAAGCACTCGTAAGTTTACAAACTGTCCAACCTCTGGCGGTAACCTGCTTAGCTGATTCCTACCCAGCATCAAAATTCGGAGCTGCCCAAGCTGCTCAATCTCCGCTGGCAGCGCCTTAAGCTGATTCCCCTCAACCAGCAGCGCCTTAAGCTGAGTCAGCTTGCCAATCTCCGGCGGCAGCGTCTTGAGCTGATTTCCCACAAAATTGCCCCACCGCTTTTTCCGCTTGCCCAAGACCAGCGTCTCAAGCTGTGTCAGCCGCCCAATCTCCGGTGGCAGCTCAGTCAGCTCCTGCCCTGAAAGATCTAGCCTCTTCCAACCTTCCTCAGCCGCTTGGTCAATCAGGCGCAGCAGTTCATCGCGGGTCATCAGCAGTCTCAAAACGGCATCCCTTCAGTTTTAGCAGAGGTATCGCCAAAACCGTTCAGTATAGGGGGATGCGGGCAAGAACTAGAGCCGGGCTAGGGACCGGTTTCTGCACTAGGTATGAAGTGAATGACGCTAACAGTACCAGGAACCGGTCTCTACCAGAAACCGCTCCCTGGGTTAGAAGGCGAGAAAAATAGGGAAATCACCCCCTGCAGCGCCTATCCGAGTTCGGTATATTAGAAATAAGGATCGCTTATGCTTTAGACGCGATGCATAGGTTTACACAGAGGAGGCGATCGCCATGACGACCCATAAAGCGTTTGAATTTGTCGAGATTACCTTTGGAGCCATATTCAAGACAGCTATTTTGCTCACCCTGGTCTGGGCGCTAGGTAGCTACGTCACTGCCATGTAAAATGCCAGCCTTCATAGAGACTCAAGTCCTCTCCATGAAGGCTTTTGACTGATTTAAGCCTGAGCGGCCTGAGTAGTTTTATCTCGGTCTAGCTTGAGGACAACAACGCCCAGCGGCGGCAGGGTCAGATCGATGGAATAGGGCCGATTATGAAAAGCCCATTCTTCGCTCCACTTGCCGCCCAGATTACCCATATTGCTGCCGCCAAAGTCGCGGGAGTCACTGTTAAACATCTCCTGATAGAAACCCGCTTCTGGGACGCCGACCCGGTAGTGGCTGTGGGGTTGGGGGGTGAAGTTGCAGACTGTGACGACGACCGGGATGCGGTGGACCTTCCGGGGATCGCTCGGGCGATCGATGATGCCAGACCAGAGCGCGACCTTGCGAACGATCGGGGTGGCCACGATCGTGA
>JAAHIC010000085.1 GCA_010671965.1 Leptolyngbya sp. SIO4C5 | reverse complement strand
CCAGATTTTATGTGGAGCGTCCTGCCGATGCCGTGGCGCTGGAAACGATCCGGCGGCAGGGGGTGACGGTGACGATCAAAGGTCCCCGGCAGATGGGTAAAAGTTCGCTGCCAATACTCGGCCACCTGATCATCAAGATCTAGCTCATCGGTGAGACAGGTGCAAAATTGCTGGTAGAAGTCATCGGCATTTTGCAGCGCCACGCGGTCAAAAAGCTGAAAATCTAGAAAAACAACCTGTTTACCCACCTCTCGGGCCGCCGCGATCGCCCGAATTAGCAGCGAACTTTTACCCATCTGCCGGGGACCTTTGATCGTCACCGTCACCCCCTGCCGCCGGATCGTTTCCAGCGCCACGGCATCGGCAGGACGCTCCACATAAAATCTGGACTCTGGACCCATCGTGCCTTCCGGCAGCTCCAGCGGCTTGGCCGTTGCGGCTTGGGGCTGGGCCGAAGGCGAAGGTCGCGGAATGGGTTCAGTCGGAGTGAGCTGGAGTACCTGCGTTTTGGCCGCTAAGTTATCTAGGGGCAGAGAGCCACCTGCGATCGCCTGCTGCAGCTCAGCGATGAGCCGGGACGTATCAGTCGCTTGCTCCCACATCGCCCAGTTAATCGGATCAAGATACACGCTCAGGGGATACTGAAACGGTTCTCGATAAGCTAGGCGCACAGGCAAGAGCTGGGGCTTGCCCTGCCGCTCACGAGCGACCTCATGGGCAAGGCTCACCTCTTGCAAAACCATTTCGCTCTGTACCGACTGCTCCGAGAGCAAGACGATTAGGGCATCAGCCTGACGAATTTCTGTTTCAATCCGCTCGGCCCAGCGCGTCCCTACCAGCATTGTCTGATCAATAAACACCGAATGCTGTAGTTCTAGCGCTTCAAAGAGAGCCATTGCTACCGATTCATCCGGCATTACGTTGCGTTTGTAGCTGATGAATAAGCGCTGGGGCGGCGTTGGTGGCGGCGGGTCGGGGATCACGACTGTCTGTACCTTCAAGACGGGTACCGACGTTTCGGGGATGCCTTCTAAATCAATCGCACTCAGACCAAATTCAAAGGCATCTGTGTAGCTGCGCTCATAGCCCAGCGCATCATAAAACCCAATAGCAAACTTGCGGGCCGCCACGTCGCCGATCGCCTGCCGCATTCCCACCACGTAGTCAACATGCTCGGCGATCGCTTCAGCCTGCACCACCGAGTAACAGGCATTTAGCACCACACACTTAACGCTGGGACAGAGCTTAAACAAGCGCGCTAAAGCCTCAGCGCTGACTAGCTTGGCCTCACCATTCCGGTCTTCAAGCGCTAACCCATTCTCACCTACCCCATGCCCAGAAAAGTGCACGATCTGAGGTTCATGTTCCAGCAGCGATCGCCGCAGATCATCCGTTCGCACCGCCCACTGCGCAATTAGCTGAAACTGATCGCGTCCCCTCGAGAGCTTTAAGCCTTCCTGAATGTCCCGCACCTCTTCATCAAGGCGCCGTTGTTCTGTATCAAGCGGGTTAGCCGCCAGGATCAGAATTTTACGGACAGCAGCCTTGTTTGCAGACATGGGTCAATTGGTAGTGAGTTAGCCCATATTCATCATATCCAGTGAATCTGTTCTGATTTCAGGCTCAAGCCGACTCAATCCGCTCCTCCGTCTTGGCATGGAACCAGTGAATCCGATCGCTCGGCAGCGCCAGCGTAATATCCTCATTATTCCAGTGAGCATCAGACGGCAGCAGCGCCCGCAGCGCCCTATCCGGCTCACCGTCCACGTGAATGCTGAGCAAATAGCTCATGCCTAAATTCTCCACCAAAAAGACCTTGCCGTGTACCTTGGTCACGTCTTCCTCTGGCTGGGCCAAGCGCACATGCTCCGGGCGAATGCCTAAAATAATTTCCTGGGGCGATCGCGCCGCTTTGGGCAGCGGTATTTTGAACTCTCCCAGGACAGCATGATTAGCCTGACAGGGCAGCGACATCAGGTTCATCTGAGGGCTACCAATAAAGCCCGCCACAAACCGATTGGCGGGTTTGGTATAGATCACCTCTGGGGTGTCGAGCTGCTGCAATAGCCCCTTATTCAACACCGCCACCTTAGATGACAGCGTCATTGCCTCAGTCTGGTCGTGGGTGACATAGACCACCGGCGACTTTTGCTTTTGAAAAATTTGCTTCAGGTCGGCCCGCACCTGCTCCCGCAGCAGCGCGTCTAGATTACTCAGCGGCTCATCTAGCAAGAATATGTCCGGCTCCCGCACCAGCGCCCGCCCCAGCGCTACCCGCTGCCGCTGCCCCCCAGAGAGTTTAGCTGGCTTGCGATCGAGCAGCTCATCGAGTCCCAACACCTGGGAGGCTTCCTGAATGCGGGTCTGAATTTCGCCAGACGAGAGATTGCGCAGCTTCAGCCCAGACGCCATATTGTCATGCACCGTCATGTGGGGATAGAGGGCATAGCTTTGAAAGACCATTGCAATATTGCGATCGCCCGGCGCTAGGGAAGTCACATTGCGATCGCCAATAAACACCTTGCCGCTGGTGGGCTGCTCCAGCCCGGCAATCAGCCGCAAAATCGTAGACTTACCACAGCCCGATGGCCCCACCAGCGTCAAAAACTCTTCGTTTTCCACCTGTAAATCCAAATCTTTTACAGGCACAATCTGACGGCTATAGGCTTTTCTCAGGTTTTTAACTTTGAGCTTTGACATGGCTTACGAATTTTTGAATTGCAAAGTTTTGAGTTCGAGGCTGAATTATCCCTTCACCGATCCGGCAGTCAAGCCCTGGACAATCTTGCGCTGGAAAAACAGCACCAGTACAATCAGCGGCAGCGTCCCGATAATGGTAGCCGCCGCCAAAGGGCCATAGGGCACCTCAAAGGAGGTCGTACCGCCTAGCTGAGCCGCCGCCACCGGAATCGTCTTCATGCTCTCGCGGGTGATGAAGGTGAGGGCAAAGATGTATTCGTTCCAGGCAAAGATGAAGGCCAGAATGCCCGTAGTCACCAAAGCAGGCAGCGTCATCGGTAGCACAATCTGCCACAGCATTCGCACCGTATTGTAGCCGTCCACTTTGGCCGAATCTTCCAGGTCTTTGGGCAACTGCTGGAAAAAGCTGCGCATCACCAAAATTGTCAGCGGCAGATTGATCGCCGTATAGGGAATGATCAGCGCCAGATAGTTGTTTGCCAGTCCGGCCAGGCGAATCACCTCTAGCAGTCCCAAAAACAGCAGAATATAGGGAAACAGCGTAATCACCAGCACCACGGCCAAAATAATACGCTCCCCTGGAATTCGGAGCCGCGCTAGGGCATAGGCTGCCGGAGAGCCAATCGCCAAGCACAGCACCGTAGAAACAATCGACACCAAAGCGCTGTTGAAAATATAGATATAGAAGCGATTGCGCCGAAAAAGGTCAACGTAGTGATCCCAGGTGAGCTGGTCAAAGCTGGGAAAATAAACAACCGAATCCGCTGTGATCGCCGCCGTCGTTTTAATTGAAGTCAGCAGTTCCCAGAGAACTGGCCCCAGGCTGAACAAAACAACAAAGATTATGGCAATCCACTGGAGAATTTTCATCCAGGCAATTCCCTGACCGGGAGCTTTGGCTGACTGAGGGGTTTGCGGTTCTTGAACGGTGGTCATGAGCTTTCAGTTCCTGTGTTGCTGCGTAGCCGCGAGATATAGAGTCCAGCCAGACCGACAACGGCAATCAAAATCAAAAAGGTGATCACCACCAGCGCCGCGCCGTAGCCAAAGTCCAGGTAGCGCATGACGGTGGCATAGATATAGAGGGAAACCATCTCAGTGGCGCCGCCGGGGCCGCCCTCGGTCATGACCTGAATCAGGTCGAAAATGCCGAAGGCTTGGGCAAAGCGAAACAGCATGGCAATCAGAATCTGCGGCATCAGCAGCGGCAGCGTGATCTGCCGGAAGCTCTGCCAGGGGCTAGCACCATCAATGGCATGGGCTTCGTACAGGTCTTCTGAAATTGACTGCAATCCGGCCAGCAGCAAAATCGCAATAAACGAGGTGGTTTTCCAAACATCTGCCGCAATCACGGACACCATCGCCCAGGTGGGATTCCCTAGCCAGTTGACTGGCTCATCAATGATGTGAAACCAGTTCAGCAGCATGTCGTTCCAGACACCATACTGGTCGTTAAAAATCCAGCGCCAAGCCAGGGCAATCAACGCTGTCGGTAAGGCCCAGGGCAAAATGGCGATCGTCCGCACGGCGCCACGTCCGCGAAAAGCCTGGTTTAGCGCCAGGGCTACGCACATACCCAAAATTAGCTCGGTGACGAGGGAAACGCTGGTAAAAATCGCCGTATGCCAAATACTGCCCCAGAAGCGGCCATCGAGGGCCATGCGCACATAGTTGTCAAAGCCAATAAACACCGTGTCCAGCTCAGTGCTGAGGTTCTGAGCATAGAGGCTGAGCACAAAGGCGCGGATGATGGGATAGGCATAGACCAGCAGCAGCAGCAATATAGCTGGCAGAGCCAGCAGCCAGCCTGTGCGCACTTCTCTGGCGCGAAGCTTTCCTTGCATGAAGATCTCCTATGACTGCTCAGTTACGTCTCGACCCAGCACCCGGCGCGTCTCGCCTGCGGCGGCGTTCATGGCGTCTTCAGCACTCATCTGGTCGGTGAGGGCGGCGCTGAGGTAGCGCTGCAAAATATCAGAAATTTGGGCGTATTGACCGACCGGCGGGCGCGGCACCGTATTGTTTGCCACCTCCAAAAGTTCCTGGTAGTGATCGTATTTAGCTAGGATTTCAGGCTCGGTAAACAGGTCGCGGCGACTGGGCACGTAGGAGTATTCCAGCGCAAACTCTTTCTGAGACTCGCGGCTGGTCAAAAATTCGACCACTCGCCAGGCCTCATCCGGATGGGCCGCCGTCTTAGAAATGGCAAAGCCCCAGCCGCCTAAACAAGCCGCCGCGTTTTCATCGGGGGCATGAACCATCGGCTTCAGACCAACCTTACCCTGCACAGTCGCTTCCGCCCGATTGACCTGGGCCCAGGCATAGGGCCAGTTGCGCATAAAGGCGGCATTGCCGTTCTCAAACAGGCGTAGGGCGTCTTCTTCGATGTAGTTGGTGACGCCGGCAGGGGTGATGTCTTGGGCAATAAGTTCTCGCAAAAACTCAGTCGCCTGATAGCCCGCTGGGGTATCTAGCCCTACTTCCAAGGTGTCAGGGTTGATCCAAAAGCCGCCATAGCCTGCAATCACTTCCACAAAAACGGTTGCGAGTCCCTCATACTGTTTGCCCTGCCAGGAAAAGCCCCAGGGCACTACTCCCTGCTCTTGTAAAGTTTGGGAAGCCTGCTGCAGTTCGGCAAAAGTTTCGGGTGGCTCTAGGCCCGCCTGCTGCAGCAGGTCGGTGCGGTAATAGAGCATCCCCATGTCAGAGCGGAAGGGCATCCGGTAAAAACCGCCGCGATAGCGTCCTGCCCGGACGTCGGCATCTAGAAAGGCAGAGAGGTCTTCCTCGCTAACGCGATCGCTCAAATCCATTAGCCACCCCGCCGCCGCAAACTTGGGAATCCAAACCACGTCGGCGTAGACAATGTCATAGGGGGAGTCGCCTAGCAGAAAGGAGGTGGTGTAGAGGTTTTCCACCGCGTCAGTCGCATTCGGCCCCCGAATCATATCCAGGTCGATATCGGGGTTCTGAGCCTCAAACTCCTGCTCCAAAATTTCTAGCTGATCGACTTCTAGCGATCGCACCAAGAAAGAGACTTGCACCCTTTCCTGGGTAAAGGCATTGAGGCTAGAGAAGAGAATGCCCCCGCAGGCAATCAGCGCGATCGCCAGCCAGCCCAAGCGCGATCGCCGCCAGCGGGGCGAAAACTTTCCGGCTCTAAAGACTCTTAGCAGCGTTTCCCAAATCATGATTTCTGTACTTAAAAGCAGGCCGACAAACGGCTATGACCCGAAGCTAGCGTTCAGGTACGGAATTCACTCTATTGTAAAGAGGGATATCTTTACTAAACGAATAAGGCTATATAGGTTTGCATCTGTTAAGAAACCGAAACCTTACTCAAAGCTAAGCTTGAGACTGAGCCATAAAATCTAGCAAAATCTGCTGGTGAGGCTGGCCCAGGGGCCGATCTTCCCTTAGCTTGGGCGCATAGCGATAGCCCCGCCGGATATCGGCAACCGAGCACAGCCCCAGGTCTTGACCTTCATTCAGGGTGAGGCGCTCAACCGGGACAGTCAGCGGGCCGTGATAGATATTGCGAATGACGTGGCTGTAAACGCGGCGATCGAAAAACCTCAGATCTGAGGCCGTATAGCCGATTTCCTCTTGCAGCTCTCGCACTACAGCCGTATCTGCCGACTCTCCTGGATCAATATGTCCGCCAAAAAAGCTCCAGTGCCCCGGATAAACAATCGTGGGCAGATCGTCTCGTAGCTGCATTAGAAACTGATCGTCCCGGTACAAAATAGCGATCGCAACCTCGACCGGCGCTTTAGACATGGGTAGACCCGGAATTGCTAATTTCTTTCACCCGCTAATATAGCGGTTGCCACAGCAGCATAGGTAGTTTCCAACCGAGGTCATCAGCAGGCGGCAGGCACGGCCCGCCCTACCTGCCGAAGCGGCTCCCGACTTAGCAGCTTATTTTTTGGTGGTGAGGTTGATGGTGGTGATGTCTTCCCCCGCCGCGATCGCCAGCGCTAGGCCGCGCTCCCCTTTTTGAGCCCCGAAGAAGCCACCCTCGGCGGTTTTCGTAGTGACGCTGATTTCCCAGCCGTCTGCTGCCAGTTCCTGCTCATAGAAGGTCATCACTTCCGCTGGCGTTGCCTTCACTTCTAGCCCCACCAGACTGCCCTGAGGCGCATTGGCAACCGTAGTAATGAGGGCATCGGGATAGAGGGGGATGTCTTCAGGAAAATCTTCTGGCAGTTCCACGCCGGTAGCGTCACTGGAATACTGCACTTCACCTTCTGCTGACTGAATATTCACTTCGGTCGTGTCTCCCTTCTGGGAGACGGTAGCCTCATTGCCTTCACTATCGCTAAAGGTGCGGGACTGGCCGCAGCCCATCATCAGGGCGATCGCCGGCACCAAGACTAACCCAGCTAGCTGTTTCATCTGCAAACTCTCTGATTCACCACAGGCACAATCTCTCAGTTAAGACTGACGCCCTACTACTCACTCAGGTTGCCACGGCCACTTTCCGCACGTTTGCCAGATTTATTAACGACTGAGCGAGGGCAGATAGTTCACCAAAGCCGGAAAGGTAATAATCAGTATCAGCACTCCAAGCTGCAGCAGGATAAAAGGCAGGGCACCGCGATAAATATCACCCGTGGTCAGAGTTTTAGGAGCGACGCCGCGCAGATAGAACAGGGCAAAGCCAAAGGGCGGTGTCAGAAACGAGGTCTGCATATTGGCCCCAATGATGACGCCGTACCAGACCAGGCCGCTGAGGCCATAGAGCTGCTCGGCAATCGGAGCAAACAGGGGCACCACAATAAAGGCAATTTCAAAGAAGTCAATAAAAAAGCCTAGCCCAAAAATCGTCACCATACTGACGACCAGAAAACCCACCTGTCCCCCCGGCAGATTGGTCAGCAGATCAAAAATGAAGCGATCGCCGTTAAGGCCGCGAAATACTAGGCTGAAGGCGGTCGATCCCAGCAAAATAAAAATCACCATGCTGGTGGTGCGCAGAGTACTGTCACAGACCTGCCGCAGACCATCCCAGCTCAGCTGACGGTTCACTGCCGCTAGGGCCAAAGCGCCCGCCCCGCCCAAAGCCCCCGCCTCTGTCGGCGTGGCAATGCCAAAGAAAATGCTGCCCAGCACCAATAAAATCAGCACCAGCGGTGGCACCATCACCTTCAGCACTTTCAAAGCGAGCGATCGCCCCCGCACAGCCAGCAACTCTTTTGGCAGCGCCGGAGCCAAATCGGGCCGCAGGGTAGCAATTATCAGGACGTGCAGCGCAAAAGCCCCCGCCATCATCAGCCCCGGAATCACAGAGCCTAAGAATAAATCTCCCACCGAAATGCCGAGCTGATCGGCCAGCACCACCAGCACAATACTGGGGGGAATAATCTGTCCCAGCGTGCCGGAAGCGGCAATCACCCCAGCGGCCAGAGACTTGTCATAGCCATAGCGCAGCATCGTCGGCAGGGAAATTAATCCCATTGTCACCACGGTTGCGGCCACAACGCCGGTCGTCGCCGCCAGCAGCGCCCCCACTACCACCACCGCCAGGGCCAGCCCGCCGCGCACCCGGCCAAAGAGCTGCCCCATCGTTTCTAAGAGGTTTTCCGCAATGCCCGATTTCTCCAGCATCGCCCCCATAAAGATGAAATAGGGAATTGCCAGCAGCGTGAAGTTCTGCATAATGCCGAAAATCCGCTGGGGCATCGCCGTCAAAAACACAGGCTCAAACACGCCTAGAGAAATGCCGATCAGGGCAAACAGCACCGCCACTCCGCCCAGGGAAAAGGCCACCGGATAGCCTAGGGACAGCAGCACCAGCGCCCCACCAAACATAGCGGGGCCAAGCCACTCGTAGGCGAAGGTCATTGCGGCTCCTCCGATTCAGGCTGGTGATTCGTCAGCACGGCCAGGTTTTTAATGGCCTCAGAAAATCCCTGCAAAATCAAAAGGACAAAACTGACGATGATGAGACTCTTGATTGGGTAGCGCGGCAGACCACCTGGATCTGGAGAAGTTTCGCGAATGGCCCATGAGGCGGCGATCGCCTCCCAAGAAAAAAAGATCACCAGGGCGCAAAACGGCAGCAAGAACAGCAGCGTCCCCACCAGTTCTGCCAGCGCCTTGCGCTTGCCCTGCCAGCGCGACTGAAACACATCCACCCGCACATGACCGTTGTGCTTCAGCGTGTAGGCCGCCCCCAGCAGAAAGACAATATCAAACAGATACCACTGGCTTTCAATTAGGGCATTGGAGCTGAGGTTTTGGCCGACAAAGTAGCCCAGATAGCGCCCCACCACGTTCCAAACGCCGATGCCCAGCATGACGAGGATGAGCCAGTAGGCTAGGCGGCCAATGCCCTCGTTGAAACGGTCAATCCAGCCAGCAATTTTGAGCAGCGTTTGCACAGCAATTTGCGATCAGAATAACGATTAGGCGCGATCGCGCCCGCCAGCCGATACAGTAGGAACTTGGCTGACAAATCCCTGTCAGGGACGATGTAGTATTTTACAGCGATGCCGTTCCCTTTCCCTGAACCTAGACAATCTGTAAGACAGCGCTACTCGCAGCTACCGCGTCATCCTTTAATTGTCTGCGCCTCGCTGGTGGAAAATGCAATGAACCTGGGGGCACTGTGCCGCACGGCGGAAGCTTTTCGGCTGCAGGCTTTGGTATTGCCGACACTTGCTATGACGCAAGACTGGCAGTTTCGTAAACTGGCCGCCTCCGCCCAGCACTGGCAACCATTGCAGGCTTGCGCCCGCGATCGCCTCCTAGAACAAATCTTCCACTGGCAGCAGCAGGACTACCGCGTCTATGCCCTAACGCTCAGTCCGGATGCGGTGCCGCTGACGCAGCATACCTTTCCGGCCAAGTCGGTGCTGGTGCTGGGCCGAGAGCTAACTGGCATTCCGGCAGAAATTGAGCAGGTTTGCGACGGGGCGATCGCCATCCCCCAGTTTGGCCTAGTCGAGTCGCTCAATGTCAGTACGGCAGCGGCGATCGCGGTTTATGAATATATCCGCCAGCAAACGGGCTAAATAGCTTTTTCTATTCGGCGTTTGCCATAACCTCAGCCACTTGCCCTCCTATCTCAGCCGCATAAGCCGCTAGCTGGGCCTCATCCTGCCCGTCAAACGGACACCCATCCTGACGGTTTAGCACCATCAGCGCCCCCAAAATCTGTCCGTTCTGCCTGATCGGCACTGCCAGAGCTGAGTCGATACCCAGCGCCGCCACCTGATCTTGCCGGACTCGCCGGTCTCCCTGGGTTTGAGCCACCAGCACCGGACAGCTCTCCTGCAGCACCACGCCGCACAGCCCTGACGTAGCGATTTGGCCGCGTTTGCCAGCGATCGCCCCGGCATGTTTTCCGGCAGCGGCAGCATAGTAAATGGTTTCCGTATCGGCTTCAGCCAGGGCGACGACAGCGGTTTCAGCCTGCACCAGATTTTGAGCCTGCTGAGCCATTTGTTCTAGAGTCAAAGCACTCATAGGATTTGAAATTAATCGGGGACGCGCTATCGCTCTACATAGACACTAGCGCGATGTTTCGTTTTCTGGCCTAAAAGCGGAGTTTAGTCACCTCAATCGCTTCCTGCAACTCTGTCAGGAGTTTCTCGCGGTTCTTGTACAGGCTTAAAAAGCGGGTGGGGGGAATCGAACCCCCATCATTAGCTTGGAAGGCTAAGGTTTTACCACTAAACTACACCCGCAAGTTGGCTGCTTGAGCATATGCTAGGTTAGCACAGTTTCTCGTCAAATGAGGCGCCAGTATGACTCAGTTGGCGGTTACGGCGATGGTCAAATCTGCGTTGGCGGCTGTAATTCGACCGTCGCTTTGGGCTGGATTGAATTTGAAAGTTTGATCCTCTACCAGCAGACACTGCATCAAGCTGTCTACGCCCCCGTCACCGCTAGTATTCATCACAAAAGCATTGGAAACTTGACCGTCAGGTTCTACGGTAATTCTCAGGGTTACAGAAGTTCCGGCCTGGATCGCCCGCAAAGTTGCCGGATTCTCAATTGTGCAAGGGACTTGCACAATAGGTCGGATGAGCGGCGTGTAGAG
>JAAHIC010000849.1 GCA_010671965.1 Leptolyngbya sp. SIO4C5 | reverse complement strand
TCAACGGGGGATCGGCTCAGCCCAGAGCAGTAATCAGGGGGCTGCGCCAGTTGAGCTGAAGATGAGATGCTTTGGGCTGAGCCGATCCCCCGTTGAGACTGCTGGGCTGCAGCCAGCGACTCTGCAGCAGTGACAGCAGCCCCTGCGTGCTCAAACAGGTCACGGCGGCGATCGCCACCATCTCTGGTCGCAGAGTCCAGTCTCGTAGGGCTATCCCCAAGACTAAGAAGAGACTCAAAAACAAAATTTGGTAATCACGGGCATCGCGTAGCAAGGGTTTACCTCCTTGGCCAGCTAACGTTGCCCCCAGTATGGCTATTCAATTGGGAAAATAGGTCAGAGTTTCAGGTTCTGTAACGAAGCCGAGATGCATCAGAATGACCACTAACATAGGCGCTGTTGACGCCAGCTCACTCTAGGTCAACGCCGAGGTGGGTAACTGCCAGCAGGGAGAGGGGACGCTAGCGGGCATCTCTTGCAAAAGCCACTGGGTGGGTTCCCAGCCGGAAGCAATCCAGCAAGAACCATCAAAGACAGAAGCTTCCCCGCCGCGATCGTTGAAGCTAAAAAAGGCCCCTGAAGCGGTATTAGTGCCTAAAAATAGAACTTTGGGTGAGTCCAGATGAAACTGACCAAAACCTTGATTGAAGTGAAGCTGTATTTGATTAGCCCGGTCTAGGTAAACTGCCTCAACCGCGTGGAGGTTGAAGGCTAAATTCGGCAAGTTGCACAGCACTTCACCCCTGACCGTCCCCTGAACAAGCTGCCTTGGCCCAAACCGATAAAAAAACTTGAAATTAGCCATTCGCAAACGCTTCCGAGAGCGATCGCGTTTAAACCAGCCTTGATTCTGCACTAAATTGAGCTTGTTTACCTGCATGGTATTCATTAACTGAAGCGAAAAATTTAGAGTCGCTTTTAGGCCAAATTGCCTAACTTTTGCGCAATTTGAGACTTGCCCTTGTCAGCCGGTAAAACTACGGCTTTTGCCCCTAAGCCTGATTCTTCAAAAGATTTGCAGATACAGCCCGTAGTCATATATACGGATATGTCTCTAATCAGCGTAAGAGATCTAAATAGTGGATCTGGGTGTAAACCCAGAATCTTTATCAGTCCTTTGCAAATATTTAGAAATTATCTCTGAGGTCGCGGCTGTTCTATCACTCTGTTAACCCTCGCAGCCACCGCTCTATCAGACCAATCATGACCGCCGGGACTTCTAGCTGCGGCGTTAGCCCAACTCCCGCCAGGATTTCCAAAGATTGAAAAGCCTGCGGATTGAGTGCCATCAAACGCTCTCCGATTGCGGGCGGCGTAAACTGGGCGGCGCTCCCCCAGATTAGAGCGGTTGGCGTCGATAACTGCTCAATACCTTCAGCGACATCAAAGCAAAGATCACCTCTGACGAAGGCTAAAGCTGCCGCTGCCGCGTTGGGCTGTTGGGCCGATTGTAAATAGGCAGTGACAATCTCAGCCGAGATGCGCTTAGCCTCAGCGAACTGTCTTTGTTCCAAAAAACTGCGAATTCCCACTTCTGTAGCGATCGCGCCGCTGTACAGGAGCTGATCTAGAACCGGGAGACTGACTAGCTGCGAGAAGAAGTTGCCGTAGTCTTCGCCAAAATCAGACAGTCCTGCCGGAGCCACCAAAATTAAAGCCTGAAATAGCTGGGGCTGAGCGATCGCCAGCCGGATTGTCATAGCGGCGGTCAGAGAGGAAGCAACAGCAATCACGGGCTTGGAGCTGACCTGCCCCAGAAAGTCTGCCAGCGTCTCTAAATAGTCTTCTAGCTGATAGCGCCGTTCAGGGTGGTCAGATCGGCCCCAGCCCAGTAAATCAGGAGCCAGTATGCGGTAGCGCTCAGCAAAAGCCGGATACACCTTTGACCACTCATAGGCAGAGGACCCCCCGCCAAAACCATGCAGGAAGATCAGTGCTGTCTTATCCGGCTCGGATGATTGACTAGACCTGTAGTAGGCTAGAGTGCCCAGCCGGGTCACAACAGAGTTGGATTCAAAGCCAGGCGGGATCAGCATTATTCTGGAGATTTTTGATAAGGAACTGATGAAGTTGGCGGGGCGTCTTTTAAAGTTGTTATGCCATGATAATGATAGGGCAGAGACTGTGAGAAACGTGCAAGCACAAATCGATCTACGCCAAAACACGTATATTTACGGTTTCAACCCATATTTTTTTGAGCAATCGTGCAAAATATGGGTGAAGGCATCTACAAGAATCCGCACAATCTAGTAGATGCCTTCACCA
>JAAHIC010000848.1 GCA_010671965.1 Leptolyngbya sp. SIO4C5 | reverse complement strand
ATTCTCATTTAGATTTACGCTGCCATTCAGTAATCATTTGAGAAGACAGCACTTCTCGTATTCGATGGGGCTGTAATGAAAGGACTGATTGCTAAACAGGTCTCTAAGTAAAATATTCGTCGCTGGCGGTGTCGTTGTGGGCCGCGGCTGTTTTCCATCGCGGCGATCGCTCTAATTGTTGAGCGCTCAGCTAGAGATTCTCTACGAGTAGTATTACGAAGTTTTGAAATAAGGAGATGCAGCGTATGCGCGTCATTGATAACGAACCGGAAGAGGAACTGTCAATTAATATTGTGCCGATGATTGACGTCATCTTCGCCATTTTGGCCTTCTTTATTTTATCGACTCTGTTTCTCACCCGGGCCGAGGGGCTGCCGGTCAATCTGCCCAATGCTGAAACTTCAGAAACCCAGCAGCAGGCAGACTTTACGGTCACCATAGAGGCTTCCGGGGATATGTTCTTGAATCAGGAACCCATTCGCGTCAGGGCCCTGAGGTCCACCATCGACGAGCAGTTGCAGCCCGGCCAGTCGGCTTTAGTGACCGTACAGGCGGATGAGCAGGTCTATCACGGTCAGGTAATTGAGGTGATGGACGTACTGCGATCGCTCGAAGGGGTACAGCTTGGCATTGCCACTGAGTCCGGCTCTGCCGACAGAGACGAGCCGTGACCCAGATCGTGACGCAGCGAGCAGGACGATCGCCTACGGCCCAGTCATCCAGGCGGATTTGGCTAGCTGGGATGCTGCTGGTAGCAGCTCTGCTAGGAATTGTGGAACTTGCCCTCACCTGGGGCACAGCTAGCCTGACGCAGCGCCAACGGCTGTAGTGTTAGTCAATCGCCAGCCGCTGCTGTCTCCCAACAAAGACAGTTAGGCCAGAGACTCTCTAGCCCAGTTCAACCTGTAAAATCTAACGGCTGATACCTGACTCTAATTCTCAACAAGCAATTCTTGTTGCAACTGTACCCTAAAATTCGCTAGTATTGTCAACAAGTATTCTCTATTGAAAATAACTAAATATTAAAGTCATGGTTGCCTACACACCCTCTGCGATGAAGGCAGAACTGCACGAGCGGGGATGCCGCATGACGCCCCAGCGTGAGACGCTGCTGACGGTTTTTCAAAACTTGCCTAAAGGCGAGCATCTCAGTGCCGAAGAAGTTTGCGAGCTGTTAGACCAGCAAGATGAGCGGGTGAGTTTGTCTACTGCCTACCGCAACCTCAAACTGATGGCTCGCATGGGCATCTTGCGAGAGCTAGAACTGAGCGAGGGCCAAAAGCGCTACGAAATCAATCAGCCGGCTCCTTATCATCACCATCATCTGATCTGTGTCCGCTGCAATAAGACCGTTGAGTTTAAAAACGACGCCGTGCTGAAAGCAGGCGTTAAAACGGCTAAGGAGTCGGGTTATCATCTGCTCGACTGCCAGCTTTTGATTCATGCTATTTGCCCGACCTGTCAGCGCTCGATCGCCCCTGCTTAGTCCTGAGCAGAGGATTGATTGACGGGGACCCGACTGAATATTGAGCGTCAGCCTGAAGCATTTAGCTCCAGGCTGCTTTTTATGGCGATCGCTCTAAATAAGAATACAAATCAACAAGCAGCTTAGCGATTAGCTACATAAACATGCTTATTCAGAATTATTTTTAGTTTTTTTAAAGTCAATAAAAACTTAGACGCCTTGTCCTGCGGCATTTTTTGAGCGAATAGCTGAAAAATCTTTAATAATGCTGTTGAAATTTGTTCTCAATAGCAGCTAGATGCTGTATAGTAAAACTCAGAATTATTGAATTCGATTCTCAATAATCTGCGTTTGAATATGAGCTAAGTCAGGAGGTACCTATGCCTGTGTGTCCATGCTGTCGCAGTCATTTAGTTCGACAGGTCAATCGCTCAGGGCTGCACTGGTTTTGCCTGGACTGCCGGCAAGCCATGCCTGTCATAGAAGATCCTGTCCTGACGGAGCTGCGTTACCACAATCGCTCATATCGCTACAGCGCAGATTTGTTGGGTTAGTCCCTTTAAGGAGCAAATATGACAAAAGTAGGTCTATTCTACGGTTCAACAACAGGGAAAACAGCCGATGTCGCTGAGCAGATTCAAGTGGCTCTGGGCGGTGACTCAGTAGTGGAAGCGTTTGACATTGCCGATGTCGCGGTCGAGGACTTAGCAGCCTATCAGCAGTTAATTATTGGCAGTCCTACCTGGAATATTGGAGAACTGCAAGATGACTGGGAAGGCGTTTTAGATGAACTAGACGGC
>JAAHIC010000847.1 GCA_010671965.1 Leptolyngbya sp. SIO4C5 | reverse complement strand
CTTGAGCAATAATGAGGGCTGCTTGGTAATGGCTCAAGAGATTGGCGATCGCGCCGGGGCAGCAATTGCTTTCAACAACCAAGGCACTATGCTAATCAACTTAGGCAACTTTGCAGAAGCTGTGCCGGTACTGCAGCAGTCTATTCAAATTTTCGAATCTCTTCGGACAGATTTGCCCGACAGTCAGCTTATTACCCTTGCCGATACCCAGAGAGCCGCTTACCGATATTTAGAGCTAGCTCTTGTTGCTCAAGGTCAGGATGACGAAGCGCTAGCGGTCACTGAACGGGGGCGGGGACGGGCGTTTGTGTTGCAGTTGGCTAGCCGCCTTGCCAGTGAAGGAGAGAGAGCAGCGCTAGGGGCCAGTTCCGTGACCCAGATTCCCACTGTGGCTGAGATTCAGCAAATTGCCCGCGACACCCAGACAACCCTTGTCACTTATTCCCTGCAATTTGACCAAGCGCTCTACATCTGGGTGGTGCGACCCACCGGTGAAATTGAATTTCGCTTCGTCGCCTTTGAGAACGACGATAGCTCCGGCCTGGCCTTCAATCCCCTCACATCCATTAACGGCCCTCTCTACCGCACCGCTGAAGACACCTCCACAATCACTGAACTTGTAGCCAATCTGAGAAATGTCGGAATTCGGGTTTCTCTGGATGACTCGGCTCAGGCCGCACAGCTTCAGCAGCTTTACCAAATTCTGATTGACCCAATCGCCGATCTTCTGCCCATCGACCCGAATGCCAAAGTCGTCTTTGTGCCTCAAGGCAGCCTGCTTCTAGTGCCCTTTGCCGCCCTACAAGATGCCGACGGTACCTATTTAATTGAAAAACATACGATTGTGACCGTCCCCGCGATTCAGGTCTTGGGATTGGCCGACCGGGTAGGCGCTATTCGCGATCGCCCCTCATACAGAATGCCTCAGCAAACCAACAACGCTTTGATTGTCGGTAATCCATTGATGCCCAGTATCTGGGTACCGACCGCTGATGGCCTGATTGAAACTCAGCTCACTAACCTGCCCGGTGCGCAGAGCGAGGCCGAACAAATTGCCAGCTTTTTCAACGCCGACGTGCTCACCGGCGACCAAGCTAGCGAAGCCCAGATTAAACAGCAAATTGAAACCGCCGACCTGATTCACCTGGCTACCCACGGCCTGCTGGAATATGGCGATCCGCAGGCATCCGGTGTACGGGACTTACCAGGGGCGATCGCTTTGGCACCGGGCAGCGGTGAAGACGGCCTTCTCACCGCCGCTGAGATTCTGCAGCTTGACCTCAATGCCGACTTGGTAGTCCTCAGTGCCTGCGACACCGGGCGAGGCCGGATTACGGGCGATGGCGTCGTGGGCTTATCGCGATCGCTGATCACAGCCGGAGTCCCTACCGTAGTGGTGTCGCTGTGGTCAGTCCCCGATGCACCTACCGCTGAGCTAATGGTGACGTTTTACCAGCAATTACAGCAGGGACAAACCAAGGCGCAAGCTCTGCGGCAGGCGATGTTGCAAATGATTGAACAAGGATTGTCCCCGCGAGACTGGGCTGCGTTCACCCTAGTGGGGGCTGCTGAGTAGGCTTGATTGGTTTGCTGCTGTGAATTTTCGACAGGGTTTTCGACTCATGTAAACATTCTCTTGGTTTATCGTTAGTGAGTCTGCTGGCGGCTTTATTGTGGAGCATGCAGGATACTCTCCTCTGGTTTGTGCCAATTGTTGTAGGGTTAGCAACCTTGCTGGGTAGTCCAATTACCCCCTGGTTTAATCTGATTGCGCCCCTAGTCTTACCCGCGATGCGCTTTAGCGATGTTATGCAGGTCGCGTAAGGATAAGAATGAAATGATTGATATGTCAGCAATCTTATGTTGAAAATTAAACTTGCAATTTCAAGCGCTTTAGCGATCGCCAGTTTGCTAGGCTCAAATGCTGCAGCCCGTAGTGCCATTCTTTTCCGAGATGACTTCGATGGGCGTAACACCGTCAGTTCTACTTTTTGGCAACTTCCTCAACTGCCCATTCCCGCACCGGGTCCTGGAGAGCCAAATCCGACCTTTTTGGGTCGTACCCAGCTACGTCTCGATCGATTACCAACAGTTGTAGATGGAATAGCCCGTTTAGAACTTAATACGTTTAACCCGCGCAACAATAGCCTACAGCCTGGCGAAATTCCTTCACTCCTGGGATCTGAAATGATCACGCAACAAACATTCAGCCGAGGCAAAGGATTAGCCGTTGAAGCCAGGGCGCGTTGACACGCACCCTGGCTA
>JAAHIC010000846.1 GCA_010671965.1 Leptolyngbya sp. SIO4C5 | reverse complement strand
GTAACGTCTCCCCCTTCTCACAAAGTTCACAGAGTCAGCCTCAATCAGCTCAGGCAAGAGCTGGTGCAGCGTTTGCAGGCCCAGCAGCCAAAAGCGGCTAGCTGGCGGATTCGCCTATCGACTCGTCAGGGAGCCTTACTGGCGCTAGTAGAGCACGCAGCAGCAGAAGTTCTCGATCCGGCGGCTGTTTTGGAGCTGATCGCGCAGCAGTTGCGATCGCTGCTAGACCAGCTCATGTCCTCAGAGGCAACTTTAGCCGCCGAGCTATCCGCCGCTCAGTTTCCGGTTCGGCTCTATCTGCGGCGACTGGGGGAATCACGGCCTTATGAAGCCAAATCCGTAGTCTGGCAGAATGCCGATCCCCTAGCCGCGCTGCTAGATGAAGACAGCCTGATAGATGAGGACTTAGAAGAGGCGGCTGATCCCCTAGATAGCTCTGCTTTAGTTCCTTTTTACGCTCCAGAACCGTCCCCTGATCCGCCATCAGAGGCTGGATCCGAGCCGGGCTGGGAACGTCATCGCGGGTTAAAGGCTTGGCCGAGGCTGCCCTTCTGGCTCGCAGGTACGATTGCCGCTGCTACCCTGCTGCTGGGCTTTGGCTACGGTATTACTCGTCCCTGCGTGGTGGGCCGCTGTGAACGGCTGGTGACCGCTGCCGCTTTGAGCAATGCCGCCTTAGACAGCCTGGAAATTCAGCCGACCCCTGGAGATGTGCTGCAGGCTCACACCAAGCTAGAATCTGCCGTCAATATCCTGCAGCCGATTCCCCCGTGGTCAAGGCATCACCTAGCCGCTCAGGCCGCCCAGAATGCCTACCGGCAGGAGGCAGAGGTGTTAGGTCAGGTCATTGATGCCCAAAAGAGTGCTACCCTGGCCGCCGAAAAAAGCCAGAATCCGCCCCATCCGGTGATTCACTGGCAGGTAGTGGAGGAATACTGGCGGCAGGCGATCGCCCAGCTCGAACAGGTTCCCCCAGACAACCTGGTCTATGGCTTTGCTCAAAATAAGCGGCAAGAATATGAGGCCAATTTAGTCAAAATTAGCGATCGCATTCAGGCCGAAGACGCCGCTGCCGCCGCTCTCACCCAGGCCATTGAAGCCGCCCAGCTAGGGGTACACCATATGGAAGTGGCTGACTCACTGCCGAGCTGGCAGGTGGCCCACCGAGAATGGCAAACTGCAATGAATCAGCTCCGCCGAATTCCTCAGGGAACGGTGGCCTACGCGGATGCGCAGGATCTGCTAGCTACCTACCGCAGCAACTTTATGGAAACCCGCGATCGCCTCGAGCGCGAGCAGGTGGGCAGCCGCACCTACAATCAGGCTACTCAGGCAGCCCAGCGGGCGCAGCAGTTCGAGCAGAAAAATCAGTGGACACTGGCAGTTCAGGCTTGGCGTCAGGCTTTGGAGTATGCCCAGCAGGTTCCTTCTAACACGAGCTTCTCCACCAACGCCCAGAGCCTTTTAGATCCCTATCGGCTCTCGCTGACAGAAGCGCAGCAGCAGCTACAGGGGGCCGTGGGTGCCCAGCAGATCCAGCAAAAACTCGATCAAATCTGCGGCCCCGGTTCCCGGATCTGTCGTCACAGCCGCGTAGGTAATCGCGTTCGCATCAACGTAATTGCGCTCTATGCTGATGCCATTGAGCAAACCTTCACCGATCCGCGCCTGGCTGGGCGACCTCAAATGACGGCAGAAGTAGCCCGCAATACCAGCCAGCTCCTAAAAGAAGTTGCCGATCTTAGCCGTACCGCCCAGTCGGAAATTGAAATCTACGACAGCAAAGGGGCCTTTATCGCTCGCTATCGCCCTGATTTAGGCGGATTTGTGAAGCACTAAGGCAGCACAAGCTGGGCGGCTTTGTTAAAAAACTGGCGGGCAATTCCCTGGGTGACTAGCACCGCTGTCAGCAAGTCAGCAAAAGCCAGCATGAACATAATTAGCATTTGATAAAGCGCTGCGTTGAGCGGATCGACGCCGCTAAGGAGCTGACCAGTAATGATGCCAGGCAGCTTGACGATACCCACTACCATCATTGAGTTAATGGTGGGTATGAGTCCAGCCTTGATTGCTTCTTGGCGATACTGGGCGATCGCCTGAGCGGCGTCGATCCGCTCAACGCAGCGCTTTATCAAATGCTAATTATGTTCATGCTGGCTTTTGCTGACTTGCTGACAGCGGTGCTAGTCACCCAGGGAATTGCCCGCCAGTTTTTTAACAAAGCCG
>JAAHIC010000845.1 GCA_010671965.1 Leptolyngbya sp. SIO4C5 | reverse complement strand
TGCGATCTGATTGAAAAGATAAACTAGCAACCCCGCTATCAGTACTGAGCAGGTCGCGATCGCAAAGTTGCGCAAGTAAAAATTGGCTGGTTTCAGCATAGAGAGCGTTCAGGCAGCCGGGTTGCCTGTATTTTTGCGGTAGAAGGCATTTTATTTAGCCTATTTATCGATCGCCTCAAGCAGCAAATCCAGCGAACCCAGCGAGATCTGCGCACCAGTCAGGGAGAGTATCGCCGCTTTTTAGATCTGGCTAACGAAGGCGTTTGGGTCATTAATGCGGAGAGAAAGACTACCTACGTAAATCAGCGCATGGCTGAAATGCTGGGCTATCAAATTTCCGAAATGCTGGGACGGCCTATCACTGAATTTATGGATGCAGCAGGTCAGGCTGAAACCGAGCAGCGTTTAGCCAATCGCCTGAAAGGAGAGCGGGAGCAGTTTGACTTTCGCTGGGTGCGTCGGGATGGAACGGATCTCTGGGGACTTGTCTCCACTAGCCCCGTAATTGACGCTGCGGGGCAGTTTGAAGGGGCGATCGCCATGATTACAGATATTAGCGATCGCAAGCAGATTGAAACTGAACTAAAAGCAAATGAGGCCAGTTTCCGCCGCGCCGTCGTTAATGCCCCTTTTCCCATCGTGATTCACGCTGAGGACGGCGAAATTCTGCAGATCAGTCAGGCGCTGTGCGAGATTACGGGCTATACGCTGCCGGAGCTTGGCACGATTCAGGACTGGGTGCAGCTAGCCTACGGCGATCGCAGCCCGCAGGTGCAGCTAGATATTCATCGCCTCTTCCAGCAAGAGCGGCGTGTAGAAGAAGGGGAATACGCTGTTCAGACGAAGGACGGGGACAGCCGCATTTGGCAGTTCAGCTCTGCCCCGCTAAATCAGCTAGCTGATGGCCGCCGCGTTGCCATCTCAATGGCCTCCGACGTGACTGAGCGCAAGCAGGCCGAAACCGATTTAACCTATCGGCTAAGGCAGCAGGCGGCGATCGCCCAGCTCAGCCAGCAAGCCCTGAGTAAGACTGACCTGAGCGAGCTATTTGATCAAACTGTGCAGCTAGTCGCCCAAAGCTTAGAAGTAAAGTTTGTCAAAATTTTGGAGCTGATACCGCATCAGGCCGTTCTGCGACTCCGGGCCGGGATTGGTTGGCAGGCAGGACTGGTGGGACAGGCAACTATCAGGGCGGATCAAAATTCTCAGGTGGGCTATACGCTACAGGCTCAACAGCCTGTGGTGGTTCAAGATTTGCGGCGCGAAACCCGCTTTACAGGGCCGCCTTTGCTGCTGGATCATCATGTGGTCAGCGGCATTAGCGTTGTAATTGAAAGCCTTGATCATCAGCCTTTCGGCGTTTTAGGGGTACACACGGCTCAGCCCAGAGTTTTTACCCAAGATGACCTTAATTTTGTGCAAACAGTGGCTAACGTACTGGCCAGTGCTTTAGAACGTCGTCAAAATGAGCTGAAAATTCAGCGGCTCAACACCAGCTTAGAAGAGCGGGTTTTGCAGCGCACGCAGCAGCTAGAAAATCTGAACCAAGAGCTGCAGGCTTTCACCTACAGCGTCTCACATGACCTACGCGCCCCCCTGAGAGCAATGCAGGGATTTTCCCATGCCCTGTTGGAGGACAACCAGGAACAGCTAGATCCTCTGGGCCAAGAATATGTAGGCCGTATCCAGCAGGCGGCGGCGGCGCTCGACCAGTTGATTCAAGACCTGCTAGTCTATAGTCGCTTAGGTCAAGCGGAAATTTCCTTGCAGCCAGTTAGTTTAGAGCGAATTTTAGCAGAGGTTGTGCAGATGCTTTTAGCCGATCCGGAAACAGCCGTAGCTCAGCTAACGCTCGACAAGCCCTTTCCGCAGGTCATGGGCAACTACCGAATTTTAGGACAAATTTTAAGCAATCTTTTAGGTAACGCGATCAAATTTGTGGCTCCAGGGGTACAGCCAGTGGTTCACGTTTGGAGTGAGCAACAGGGCGATCGCCTCCGCCTGTGGATCGAAGATAACGGTATTGGCATCGCTCCGCAGCATCAGGCTAGAATCTTTAAAACCTTTGAGCGGCTGCACGGCATTGAAAGCTATTCAGGCACTGGAATTGGTTTAGCCATTGTTAAACGGGGTGCAGAGCGGCTGATGGGAGAGGTCGGCGTAGAGTCTCAGCTGGGTCAGGGAAGCCGATTTTGGCTAGAGCTACGGTTAACGCCTCATAGTTCATCAAAACCGACGGCGGTTTCAACTGACTCAAGAGAATAGTTTTTTGCTTTATACA
>JAAHIC010000844.1 GCA_010671965.1 Leptolyngbya sp. SIO4C5 | reverse complement strand
AAAACAAAATCATCAAAGTAGGCCGCTTCCTGAAAGAAGTGAATCTCTGCTTGATAGTGACTAGGAATAATCTTGAAATGCTCTTCATCTTCGAAAGATGAAAGTGTTTCGTATCGAAAGTAAACTTCTCCATTTGAAGAGTCTTGGTAAAGTTTACTTTCTGATTTTGGCAAATATTTGGGCGCTTGCAGGACCTCAATATTCAAATGAGTTGATATTGATTCATAAGAGCTTTCAGACCAACCCCAGATAATTATATTGGCCTTACGCTTTATGCCAAGATCACGGGCAAGATTGATGCCATCTTCTTTTGTGATAGCCTGATGCAGCAATTTGATTTGGATATTATCATGGACTCTCGCAGTTTCTCTAAGCTCATCTAAAATAATATCTTCAAAATTACTAATTCGCCCTTCCTCATCAACAAAATCTGCGACCAGAACAGTAGCTATGTCTGCAGGCGTGCTATGAGGAGCAAACCACTTGGAGCATCCAGTAGCTATCAAGAGTGAAATTGCTACCAAGCCTGCAGCAGAAAACTGCTTGATTAATCTTTTATCTACTTCAAATTGAGCTTGAATTTTTTCGCGAGTCTTTAGCTTAATTCTTCTTCTATAAAGCTTAGTTCTTCTATAAATTAGCTTTTTTGCAACAAAATCGGTTGAAGATTTAGATCTAGAATCCTGACAAAATGGGATCCAAATATGCATAAAGTATAAACATGCAATCCAGCAAAGTATGATTCCTAAATTCAGAAAATATGCTGAAAATAATTCAATGCCATCTCGAAATTGTCGTGTGAACTGAGCTTGCTTAGCCAAGAATTCAATTAGATTAAGCACTTTAAAGAGAAGCTAGCTTCATGAATGCCTACAGTCATTTTGGCGAAAATTCCAGAACTTATAGATATCAGCATCAACAAAATTTTGATGTATTTTCATGAAACAATGTTAACTTCCAAAATCTCTCACTTAAGGCTATTCTTATCAAAATATTCTTACAAATAGCCACTGCACTCTTATTTCATATTCCAAAGCGCCCGATCCTGCTAGACAATAAAGCAGCAACTAAGCAATCTTTAACCGTGACTGATCTTCTCAAAGGCACTAATCTTTACCTGATTGGCATGATGGGCACTGGCAAAACCACCGTCGGTAAAATCATTGCCAAAAAGCTAGGCTACCGCTTCGTCGATACCGACGGCCTCATCGAGCAGGCCACTCAGCAAAGCATCCCTGAAATCTTCGCTGCCGAAGGAGAAGCCGCCTTCCGGAAAATTGAAACCCAAATTTTGAGCCAGGTTGCCCCCTATACGCGCCTCGTCATCGCCACCGGCGGCGGCATCGTCACGCGGCCTAAAAACTGGAGCTATCTGCACCACGGCATCGTGGTTTGGCTAGACGTACCGCTAGCGCTGTTGCAGGCTCGGCTACAGAACGACACTCAGCGACCGCTCCTGCAGCGAGCAGACTGGATAGAACAGTTGCAATCCCTCAGCCAGCAGCGCCAACCGCTCTATGCCCAAGCCGACGTCCGGGTAGAAATTACCGCGCGCCAATCTCCAAAAACTGTAGCTGATGTTGCTCTTATTTCAGTACACCAGCTCATTTTGGAAAATCCTGTCCCGACCACGCCGCCAGAGATTAAAATCCACGGAATAGAACCCCCGAATGCCGCCGATAAGAACTAGGATGGCAGATGGTTTTATAGAAACTTTTTGTAAGGTGGGCATTGCCCACCCTCTTTTGCTCCCTTACTCAGTATCCTCATCCATGCTCAACGAAAGCGAATATATTGTCGAAGCCGAAGCGACCCGCGTCCGTGTCCTCAGCGAAGCCCTGCCCTACATGCAGCAGTTTCGCGGCCAAACCGTCGTCGTTAAATATGGCGGCGCTGCCATGAAAGACGGCAGCCTCAAGGCCAAAGTGATTCGAGATATCGTATTTCTGACCTGCGTGGGAATTCGTCCGGTGGTCGTCCACGGCGGCGGCCCTGAGATTAACACCTGGTTGGGCAAGCTTGGCATTGAACCTCAGTTTAAAAACGGGCTGCGAGTCACCGATGCGCCCACAATGGACGTGGTTGAAATGGTGCTGGTGGGCCGGGTCAATAAAGAGCTGGTTTCGCTGATTAACCAGGCAGGCGGCTCAGCCGTCGGGCTTTGCGGCAAGGATGGCGACCTGATCAAAGCCCGGCCCCAGGGCGATGCGGGAGTGGGGTTTGTGGGCGAAGTCAACAGCATTGATGCGCGGCTGGTGAAGTCGCTGGTGGAGGCGGGCTATGT
>JAAHIC010000843.1 GCA_010671965.1 Leptolyngbya sp. SIO4C5 | reverse complement strand
TTTTAATCGAATTGCTGCGGCTTCATAGCTCACTCCAAAATGTTGAGAAACTAAGCTAATAGTTAAATATCTAATATTAAGAGGTGAGTTTATAAGCCGCAGCAATTCGATTAAAGAAGTTCAATCTTATATCGAGTTCTAAAGAGGCATGTCATCCTTTATATAGAAAAAAAGATAAGAAAAAGACTAAATATCTTTTGAATAACCAATTAAGCTATTTATCAGCGGTCTTTGGTCTTGAAACGGGCATTCAGGAACTTCATCCTCACAAGGCTGTAGAGCAATGCTCTATTTGTAAAGCTCATATCTACGATCTACAACATACAGTATGCTGGCGATGCGGTTTGGATCTGATCTCTAGCGATCTTTTAAGAAATCCCTTTAGACAAAGTTACGCAAATATTTCACCTGAAACGGTCGCTTCTTTGCAAAATCGTCGAGACGATTACAAGCAACTAAGTCTCAATCTTGACGTTTCCCAATAGCAGTTTGCGTTGAATCAGCGCTTAACCCAAACTGGGATTTATCGCGTCACTGCTGGAGTTTTATGTTGATGAGGGTTTTCAGAACCCCCCGAAATCTCTGTACATCGATTGGTACACGCTAGAATTAGGAACCGAGCTGTAGATCCATATTGATATGCTAGATATCTCGCTACCCGAAAACATTCAATCCTTTGTGCACAAACAGGCTCGGACAGCTGGATTCTCCACAGCCAGCGAATATGTTTATCATCTAATTTTGCAGGAGCAAGCCCGTTTCATCCAGCAGGCACAGGTTGAAGCGCTTTTAGCAGGAGGCATCAAGAGCGGTGAACCTATTGAACTAACCGAAGATTGGTGGATGCAAAAGCGTAGCAAGCTAGCTAGCTCTCTAGGGCAGTCATAAGAAAATCCCAAAGTTCTTTATAAAAACTCTGGGATCTTGGTGAAAACAGCTAGAAACCCTAGCGCTCAAATGACTTAGAACGGGCCTTTGCTAACCTCAACCCTACTCCCACTCTATAGTGCCAGGAGGCTTAGAAGTGATGTCATAGACAACGCGGTTTACCCCTTTGACCTCATTCACCATCCGGTTAGAAATCGTTTCTAGTAGGTCATAAGGCACCCGCGACCAGTCCGCCGTCATGCCGTCTTCGCTGGCGATCAGACGCAGTACCACCGGATGAGCATAAGTCCGCTGATCTCCCATCACGCCGACGCTGCGAATGGGCAGCAGCACCGCAAACGCCTGCCAAAAATCGTGATATATGCCCTGCTTCTGAATTTCATCGCGCACCACAAAATCGGCATCCCGCAGAATGTTGAGCCGTTCCGCCGTGACTTCGCCAATGATGCGAATAGCCAGACCGGGGCCAGGGAAAGGATGCCGCCGGACAATTTCTTCCGGCAGGCCAATCGATCGCCCAACTTTGCGCACCTCATCTTTAAACAGCTTGCGTAGCGGCTCCACCAGCTTAAACTGTAGGTCTTTAGGCAAACCGCCAACATTGTGATGGCTCTTGATTTTGACCGCTACTCGCTCCCCGGTTTTAGGATCGACATTGGTATCTGCCGACTCAATCACATCCGGGTAGAGAGTGCCCTGAGCCAGGTAGTCAAAGGGGCCTAAGCAGCGTGACTCCTCTTCAAACACCCGAATAAACTCGTGGCCGATGCGCTTACGCTTTTCCTCTGGATCCGTAACGCCCGCAATGCGGTCAATGAAGCGATCGCGGGCATTGACATAATGCACCGGAATAGCAAACTCATCTCGAAACAGCTTCACCAACCGCTCCGGCTCATACTTACGCATAAAGCCCTGATCGATAAACATGCAGGTAAGCTGATCGCCAATGGCCCGGTGCAGCAAAAAGGCCAGCGTAGACGAATCCACGCCGCCAGAAAGCGCCAGCAAAACCCGCTTGTCGCCCACTTTGGCCTTTACTTCTCGAATCGCCTCTTCAACAAAGGCTTCCGTTGTCCAAGTCGGTTCGCAGTCACAGATGTGATAGACAAAGTTGCGAATTAGAGCAATGCCGTCTTGAGAATGCACCACCTCTGGGTGAAACTGGACGCCATAGAGCTTGCGCTCATGATGGGCGATCGCCGCGCAGGGCGTATTGTCCGTATGCGCTAAAGTTTCAAATCCGGCGGGCATTTCAGCCACGGAGTCTCCGTGGCTCATCCACATAGTAGAGCCGTTTTCTACGTTCGTAAGCAGGTCAGTGGGATCGTCAATGTACAGCGAGGCTTTGCCATACTCTCCCCGCTCAGCTCGCTCCACCTGACCGCCAAGCTGCTGCACCATGAGCTGA
>JAAHIC010000842.1 GCA_010671965.1 Leptolyngbya sp. SIO4C5 | reverse complement strand
TACCATCTTATCCCGTTGGCGCTCATCAGCCTCTAGACTGAGCTGAAATCCTTTAGCCACCTCATCTCTGTCGCTTGATAGAGCCTCTGCCTGACCTCTTTGTCTCCCTTCGCAGAGGCTAAGGCTTGCGATAGAGTGATGAGAGCAGCGGTTCTGTAGCCTTTGCCACCTTTATTGCCGACATTCATATGACTTCCGCTTCTCACCTCTCGGCTGTTCAAGGAGCCGATCGCCAACACGATAGCGATTGGCGCTTGCTGCTGCAGCTGGTACCCTACATCAAACGCCACCGACGGCTGCTGGTTTGGCCCATGATTTTACTGGTGCCCCTAGCGTTAGCCAATGCGCTGCAGCCGGTGCTGATTGGTCAGGCAATTTCGCTAATTCGGCAGGAGCCAGTGGCCTGGTTTTTAGAAGCGCAAACCCTGCGATCGGGGCTGAACCTGATCGTGATTTTGCTGCTGATCACGGTAGCGGTGCGGCTGACGTTAGACGGATTGCAGAGCTACCTGGTGCAGAAGGTAGGGCAGCGGATTACCGCCAGCATTCGCGATGATTTGTTTGAACACGTCACGGCTTTATCGGTGCGCTTTTTCGATCGCACCCCGGTAGGCAAGCTGATTACCCGCCTGACTAGCGATGTAGATGCGCTAGGAGATGTATTCTCAACGGGGGCGATCGGCATCGTCAGCGACATCGTATCAATTCTGGTGCTGTTGGTGACGATGTTTGTGATGCAGTGGCAGCTAGCGCTGCTGCTGGTGATGCTGTTGCTGCCAGTAACCTGGCTAATTGTTTACTTTCAACAGCAGTATCGCAAAGCCAACTACAAAGCCCGCGAAAAACTCTCAGAGCTAAATGCCGCCCTGCAGGAAAACGTGGCGGGCATCAACGTAGTGCAGCTTTTTCGGCGGGAGAACTTTAATGCCGAACTGTTTCGCAAAACCAATCAGAGCTATATTCGCTCAGTTGACAAAACTATCTTTCATGACTCGGCGGTTTCTTCAACCCTGGAGTGGATTTCGCTGGTGGCGATCGCAGGCGTTCTAGGGCTAGGCGGGCTGCTGGTCATGCGAGACGCCATGACCTTTGGAGTTCTGGCCTCTTTTATTTTGTTTGCCCAGCGACTTTTTGATCCGCTGCGACAGTTTGCTGATAAATTCACGGCGATTCAGGCTGGTTTCACGGCGATCGAGCGGATCCGAGATTTGCTGAATGAGCCGATTGAAATTAAAGATCCAGAACGGGCCGATCAGGTCAAGCAGCTTTCGCGATCGGCCACCGTTCCGGGCGAAATTCGCTTCCGGCGCGTTTGGTTTGGCTACAAGCCAGATGAATATGTCCTGCACGATCTTGATTTCACTATTCGCCCCGGCGAAAAAGTTGCCTTGGTGGGTCCTACCGGGGCCGGAAAAAGCTCGATTATCCGCCTGCTGTGCCGACTCTATGACGTCAGCGAAGGGGAAATTTTGTTAGACGGCGTCAATATTCGCGATTTACCTCAGAGCGAGCTACGCCGCCGCATGGCGGTGATTTTGCAGGACGGCTTTCTCTTTGCCGGAGATGTCAAAAGCAACATTACCCTGGGCGAAGATTATTCTTTGCAGGAAGTGCAGCAGGCGGCTAAAAACACCAATATTGCCCAGCTGATTGAGCAACTGCCGCAGGGCTACGATACGCCGCTGCGAGAACGAGGCACCAATTTATCCGGCGGACAAAAGCAGCTACTTGCCTTCGCCCGTGCCGCAATCCGCGACCCTGGAATTTTGATTCTAGATGAGGCCACCGCCAATTTAGATGTGGGCACCGAGGCGCTGATTCAAGACGCCTTAGATAAGCTGCTAGTAGATCGCACCGCCATTATTATTGCTCACCGACTCTCTACAATTCGCAATGTCGATCGCATTTTGGTCTTAAAGCAAGGTCATTTGGTCGAGCAGGGCAGCCATGAAGAACTACTAGCTAAAGCTGGACTTTATGCCAGCCTTTATCGACTCCAAATGCTAGAGACATAGAGCTTCTATCTCCACAGAGAGAGACTGCCTGTCAACATGTTCAACTTTAGAAGGACTGTCTTTAAGTCCTTAAGGGAGATGAGCTAAAATCCCTTGCTACATAGTATTAGAGCAGTAGATTCAACAGGAGTTTTCTGTAATTTTATGGCTCTATACAAGTTTAAAGATTTTTATCCTAACTATCGTGAAACCTTTGGCGATAGTGTTTTAACTGAACCAATCTGATCGTCATTTTCGGTGTAAACCGAGTAGCTATCATAGTCAGTTAAAACACTATCGCCAAAGG
>JAAHIC010000841.1 GCA_010671965.1 Leptolyngbya sp. SIO4C5 | reverse complement strand
GCAGAATCTAGTCCTAAGAAGCTACTCGACCAGGTTAGAGAGGCTATTCGTTTGAAGCATTATTCCTACCGCACGGAACAAACCTATGTGCAATGGATTCGCCGCTACATCTTGTTTCATGATAAGCGTCATCCCCAAGAGATGGGGATTCCTGAAATAGAAGCTTTTCTCACCCATCTAGCGGTGCAAGAGCAGGTTGCAGCCTCTACCCAAAACCAGGCTTTGAGTGCCCTGCTCTTCTTATATCGACACGTTTTGCAACTACCGTTAGATGAACGGATTGAGGCCATTCGAGCTAAGTCTTCGCATAAGCTGCCAACAGTTTTAACCCCTGAAGAAGTACGAGCTGTGATTCTTCAGATGTCAGGAGTACATCGATTGATGGTGCAATTGCTTTACGGCAGTGGCTTGCGGTTGCGGGAGGCTATGCAGCTCCGCATTAAAGATTTAGATTTTCCCCAGTCTCAGATTATTGTGCGAGATGCTAAAGGTCAGGAAAGCCGAGTGACAATGTTGCCGAGCAGCCTACAAATAGAACTCAAGGAACACTTGCAGCAAGTAAGACAAACTCATCAGCAAGATCTAGACCAAGGGTATGGAGCCGTTACTTTGCCCTTTGCGTTGGCTCGGAAGTATCCAAATGTCAATCGACAGTGGATTTGGCAATTTGTCTTTCCCGCCTCATTGCGGTGCAAAGATCCACGCAGTGGTGCCACTGTTCGCTATCACATGCATGAAAGTGGATTGCAAAAGGCTGTGAAGCGAGCGGTGCGAAATGCTGGTATACAGAAGCGAGTCAGCTGTCATACATTTCGCCATAGTTTTGCGACTCATCTTTTGGAAAGTGGTTATGACATTCGCACGATTCAAGAACTGTTGGGACACAAAGATGTCAAGACTACGATGATTTATACTCACGTGCTCAACCGAGGGGGACGCGGCGTGAGAAGCCCTTTAGATGCATAGCTTCACACCACTGTTGACGCCGATCGCCCGATATTCTAAACTCACTCATTAAGCTGTTGCGATGCAATCGTTACAGCCGTTCACACAGACTCAAAAACCTAGCGGCCCCTGAAGGTGCGTCAACACCAACAGGAGCCTAAACCCCCCAAACTGGATCGCAGTTCGGGCAGGTCTAGGGGCTATTTTACCCTTAGCCACCCTACTTTGCGCTGCAATCTTGTGGGGTGGCTATGTTTTTGGGTTCTGGGGATAGGGGAAAGGCAGGAGAAAAAGTCAGAGGGCAGAAGGAAAAAGGCAGAAATTCAAGCGGCGGGGTGATAGAGGTTAAGAGCCTTTCACTTCATCGTTCTGCCTTCATCCTTCATCCTTTACTTCCGCCTTTCCTTCCCAGACACCAACCCAAAAGAGGAAAAAATCATGTTTCAAGAAAACCATGCCAGCGATCGCCCTTCCCCCGCGATCGCTGTTCCCAACCGCGAACAATTCAGCAGCGGTGACCAAGTACGCATTCTCATGTTTGGCCCCCTGCCCTGCATCCGGCTAGAGATTCACCGGCTACACGTCCTGGGCTACGCCGAAGCGAACGCCTGGAGCAAACCCATGCCCACCGACCAGCCCAACGAAGTCATGGTGATTTTGACCAAGCGTTGTCGGCTGGAGTAGGAACAGAGATAGGGAATAGGGGCGGCAGGTTGATGGGCGATCGCCTGTCTCCTCTACTGTCCCTTCTCTCTAGCAGTCTGAGTCAAGCAAGAACGCCACAGCTTTGCCTATCAGGGGTGGGCGATCGCTCTATCCAGGTGAGCGCCAACCGCAAGCTGACTGCGTGAGCATGCAGCCCCAACATTATCAGCTTTTTTACTTTTACTCTTTACGGTGAAGAGCAAGAGAGTAACGAAACAGGCAGGGGGTTAGACTTTTAGCCTTTATCTCAGTTGTTGAAATGCTCTCCAACCAAAAATTCTTGGCCGTTTTGGGAGGTCATTATGACATTATTTAAACCCTTTAATCCCTCAGAGTTACAGTCCAGAAAGAGCCGTTCTGAAGTGCGTCAAAGCCTAGCTTCGGCTCAAGCTTCAGCTTCTGATGAAGTTGTCTTAAAAGAAGGCGAAGACGCAAATAGCGATGCCGAGGCAACTCAGGCAGACCAGATGAACGTAGAAGCAGCGCCTAATAGCGATCTAGCTACTCGGTTCGTCGCTTCCTTAGGTCGCAGTGGGGGTTGATACTCACACCTGAAACTAGGGGTTAAAACAAACAGATCCCACGTAGATCACCTATTTACCGACATCCTCAAAGACATTCTAGGTGCAGCGGTCTAAACGGCTACACCTAGAA
>JAAHIC010000840.1 GCA_010671965.1 Leptolyngbya sp. SIO4C5 | reverse complement strand
TGTCTGCCATTGCAATGGCAGACAGATAGTTGACGCGCATATGTTTTCTTTTCCGTAGGTTATGAAGTCGTGCGGGGAGGAACTCAATCAGGCTGGATGAAGCCTATTGGGTTGCAGAACGCCTCTATCTTGGTTGGTAATTATGAGATCTGGCTGAGAAAACCTGGGATGACAGATTAAATCTGATCGAGGACGAGTCGGAAGCCAAAGAGAATATGCCGGGAGCTGGCCGGACGGCCGTGACGATAGGCAGCGCGGCAAAAACCGGGTAGATCGTCCCAAGAGCAGCCCTTCATGACTATTTGCTGGCGATCGCTTTGCAGTTCAGTAAATTCAAACACGTTGCCTGCCATATCTTCTACCCCATAGACGCTGCGACTCAGCGGATAGGCACCGACGGGGCTGGTGTGGAGATCGCCCTGCTGGGCCCAATTCGTTGCGGCAGGCTGCCACTCGCTGCCCCAAGGAAAATAGCGTCCCTCTTCCCCCCTAGCCGCTTTTTCCCACTCTAAAGCTGTTGGTAAACGATAAGTGTGGCCATCTTGCTGACCCTTCCACTCGGCATAGGCGATCGCATCTGCGTAAGACACCAGTACCACCGGATGCTGGGCTTCTCCCTGTGGATAGTCAGATCCTTGCCAGAGATAGGGCTGCACCTCGCTGTAAGGATGAACCAGAAAGCCTTGGGCCTGGTAGTCCGTCTCAGCAATACCGGGGGGGCGATGTCCGGTTGCCTGGACAAACTGCTGGTAGTCGGCATTGGTGACAAGCTGCTGGCTGATGCAAAAGGCGGCTTGCTCAGTTGTTTGGCGCTCTGGTTCTTGGTCGAACCAGCCCCGCTGCCGCAGCCGCTGTTCAGCCGCTGCTCTACCTGAAGGGTCAGAGGCGATCGCGGCAGCGGAAATCTCATAGGCATAGTCGCGCTCGGCCTGGTCGCTGCCTGCGATGAACTGACCTGCTGGCACAAAGACAAATTCTGGCTGAGCTTCGCAGCGATCGCGGCTGATATTGCCACTCAGAAAAGGGGCTGTGCAGCTTAGCAGCAGGCTGACTAAAAGTAGTCCTATCCAGCCAGTTCCCTTTCTTCCTGCCCTGATATGAGCATCCATAGAGCGCCAATATACTGAATAATTCCGCCGATCCGCTAATGCCACTGTCTCCCTGTAGCCGCTTAGATAGAAGAGTGTGTTCCCTATAGATGCCGTATTGTCAATATTTGGTGGATGATACGGCCGAGTCCAAACAGCCAGGTGCCGTCAGGTGCCTGGCTGTGTCAATGCTAGTCGAGACAGGCGCTTTTCAGCTAAAGCTCAGGTTCATCGCTTATGATAGCTACCTGGAGTCGGCAGGCGGTCAGCAATGGAAAATCAGGTCTGGATTGCGCTCGAAGATGGACACTGCGAGCCTCTAAATATCCCTGCATTTGAGGAAACGCAGCACGTTTATCGGCTCTATCGGTTTTTGACTGATTTAGAGGATATTTTGACGACGACGGCAGATGATTTTGCCAGACTGCAGGCGATCGCGCCGCTGGTACAAAAGCTGCTGATTAGTTCTTACTGGCTGCAAATGGAGTACCGAGAGCCTTCAGAGCAGGGCTGGGCGGTCAACTTTCTCTACCGCGAACACCAGTTTCCGCTGACGGTGCAAATGGTCACCTGGGCACCAAGGCAAAAATCAACCATCCACAATCACGCCACTTGGGGCGTAGTGGCGCTAATCGGTGGTCAGGAAAAAAATACCCTGTGGCGACGCGATCCGAGTCCTGAGCAGCCCCATCGGATTCAGAAAACTGAGGAGAAAGTTCTTCAGCCTGGAGACATTGTGACGTTTATGCCAGGAGCGATTCACCGCGTTGAACCCGTTGGTGATGAGATGACGGTTTCTTTTAATCTGTACGGCGTGACTGACTACTCACAGCGCTATCAGTTCGACACGGTTGGACAGACGGCTCAGAAATTTTGAGAACGATGGCTCACGCCCCAGCAGCATTGGGGAGGAGGCAAAATTGGGCAAAACTGAAAATTATTAAAGCCCCAGCCTCCAAATCTCAAGTCTTGAATCAGATTCAGAAGCCAGGGCGAGCTGTCAATTGTCGTATCAGCAGTCACTTTAAGCGCTAGCTCATCTTTTGATCAACAGCGTTATCAATTTCTTCTTTGATATTCTCTTTCTCGTGCTCAGCAGCAGCTTGTACCTGCTTGGCTTTACCTTCGGCTTGATCCTTCGGATCGCCCGTAAATTCGCCAACTGCCTCTTGCACTTTACCCTCAAGAACGTAGAGGGTAAAGTGCAAGAGGCAGTTGGCGAA
>JAAHIC010000084.1 GCA_010671965.1 Leptolyngbya sp. SIO4C5 | reverse complement strand
CCGTAGGGTCTGGGGTAGGTCTTCTACGTGCTCCAGCACATCGACACAGGTGACCAGATCAAACTGGCGATCGCCGTAAGGCAGATGCTCCGCCACCCCAGTTGTGTAATTAATAGGAAGGTGAGCGGCGTGCTGCTGAGCGGCAGCAATGCAGGCGGCTGACTGGTCTAAGCCCCAGACTTGAGCACCCCGCTGAGCTAAAAACTCGCAGGTATAGCCACCGCCGCAGCCAATATCTAACACCCGCAGCCCCTGCCAGTCTTCAACGTAGCGATCGAAAAACTGAAACCTGAGGGGATTAAGCTGATGCAGCGCATAAATCTTGGCGCTGGGCCGCCACCACTCAGCCGCTTGGCGATCGTAAAATCCCAAATCGTTTTTGAACTTCATGCAAATAAGCCTGCTAACTCCGATATGCTAAACCGCCCGAATTTGACGGCTGATGTCTCTGTGATTATCCCAGCGCTGAATGAGGCCGCGTACTTATCGCGTACATTGAGGCAGCTGAGCTGTTTGCATCCGCCCGTCCGGGAAGTGATTTTAGTCGATGGCGGCAGTGACGATGAAACGGTAGCGATCGCGCAGGCCGCAGGCATTAAGGTGATTTATGCCGACTTCCCCCGGCGTTCTCACCAAATGAATTTAGGAGCCCAGCAGGCCACAGGTCAGTTTCTCTGCTTTCTCCATGCTGACACTCAGGTGCCAGATGATCTCGCTGCCGTTATTGAGAAAACTTTGGCAAATCCGGCGATCGCCTGCGGCGGCTTCATCTCCCTAATGACGGGGCCGCTGCGCACTCACTGGGGCGTCAGTCTGCACAACTTTTTAAAAACCTACTACGCGCCGCTGCTGTTTCGACCGCAGCTATTTTGGCGCGGCTGCCGGCTGCTGTTTGGCGATCAGGTGATGTTCTGCCCGCGATCGCTGTTTTGGCAGTGCGGCGGCTTTGATGCTGAGTTGCCGATTATGGAAGAGGCCGACCTCTGTGTGCGGCTCAGTCAGCTAGGCCGGATTTGTCAGGTCAACCGGGTGGTGCAGTCTTCCAATCGCCGCGTCGCTAAGTGGGGACCGCTGAAGGCTCATTTTATCTATCTCAGCATTGGCTGTCTCTGGGGATTGGGGGTTCCGGCCCAGCGGCTCAAGCGCTTTTATGAAGAGGTGCGCTGATTCAGGCTCCAGTCGTAGGGCAGGTAGGCGATCGCCGCTTGACTGTCCGGCTGCGGCTCACTCTGCCAGTAACGCTGAATATAGGCGGTGACTGAGGGCGCGACCTGTAAAAAGTCAGCCTCGTACCATTTGAAGATTTTGCTGCAGTAGAGAACTTGGTGATCGCGGTCATAGCGAACTTTGTCGGGGTTGTTGATAAAAAGCTGAGCGTCGGCATCTAGCTGCGATCGCACTCTGTCAGGCCAGTAGGCTTCGTTACGCAAGCGGGGACACCCCACCGAGGCACAAACCAGGGCAAAGTGAATGCGCGGTTCCTGAAACTGCTGTCGCAACACGTCATGTTCTAGGGCATTGAGGCTGAGGCGGCGATGGTCTAATCGATGGACCGGTTTCATAAAAAAGTAGAGAAACGCCACCCAGTTGGGAATGCCCAGAATTTGAGGACGAATTGTTTTGAGGGGATAGCGCTGCAGAATCTGCTGCACCACCAGCGCGTTGTAGAGATTGATCAGCAGCGCCAGCTTGTCATCATCTGCCAGGGGATCTGTCTCCAAACCGTCTAAGGTGGCTAACCAGTCTTCAAGGTCAGACTTCGCCTCTGCCTGCCAGCGACGATAATCCACTGCACCCTCAGCATCCACATAAGCCTGTAGCAGTCTATTCCAAAGAGCAAAGTCAAGCATCGCTTCCGCAGTGTAAAGTTTTTTAGCTCAGGGCCTTGATCCTGACGCTACGTCAGGATTTAGCATCGAGGCATCGTCAGCAATTTTATAGACCGATGACGCTGCCAGTAAACGCGCTCAAGGTGGGTCAGCTTGCTCAGCAAACCGGCCTGTCAGTGCGAACCCTGCACTACTATGACCAGATTGGACTGCTTTCACCGTCCCGGCGCACACAGGCTGAACACCGCCTGTATACGGCTGCCGACGTTGCCAAGCTGCAGCAAATTATGTCGCTGCGGCAGCTTGGATTTTCTTTAGATGAAATCCGAGACTGTCTGAATAATCCCAGTTTCTCATTTCAGCGCGTTGTTCAGCTCCATATCGCCCGCCTACGCGAGCAAATTGAGCTATCTCAGACCCTGCTGCAGCGTCTAGAAGCGATCGCGAGTCAGGCGATCGCCCCGTCCTCTACAGAAGAACTAATACAAACCATTGAGGCAATGACCATGTTGGAAAAATATTACAGCCCTGAACAGCTCCAAACCTTACAGCAGCGCCGAAACCAGCTAGGCGAAGCCGAAATCAAAACGGCTGAGGCGGAATGGCGAACCCTGATTGCTCAAGCGCAGGCAGCGATGGAAAACGGCACTGACCCAGGCAGCGAGCCAGTCCAGCAGCTCGCCCGCCGCTGGCAGGAACTGGTTGCGGCCTTTACCGGCGGCAATCCAGAGATTGCGCACTCTCTGGATCATCTTTACCAGCAAGAGGGGCCAGAAGCGGCAAGCCAGGGGATGTTAGATGCAGCGGTGTTTGACTACATGGGACGGGCGATCGCCATACAGTCCCAGTCGTCTTAAACTCTGGTTAGTTCGGATGCAATCAGCAACCCCTTGGCACTTTTAACAAACCTAGCGGCTAAACTACGGGCGATCGCTTGGGCTGTACTCAAGCAGGCAATTCGCTGGCGGTTTCCCCAGGTCGCTCATCTCTCGGCGGCTGAGCTAGCCCAACGCTTACAGACAGACAGCCCTATCTTGCTCTTGGACACGCGCACTGCCAGCGAATTTGCCGTTAGCCATCTCAAAGACGCTCGGCACGCGCCAACCGTTCAAGCCGCTATGCAGCAGGCCCCTGCGCCAGATTTTCTCATTGTCACCTATTGCTCTGTGGGCTATCGCTCATCCCGCCTGACCCAGCAGCTTCAGCGTCAAGGATACTCGTCGGTCTACAACCTGGAAGGCTCAATCTTTGACTGGATGAATCAGGGATATCCGGTGTTTCAAGCAGGACAAATCACCCACGCCGTTCATCCCTATAGTCCCCTGTGGCAGGGCCTGCTGCAGCCCTCTATCCTAGCCACCACTGAGCCAGCGCCGCCGCTGTCGCCGTCAGGGTGAGATTATCAATGTCTCGAAAAGGCAAGGCTTCAACCAGCGTAGCAATTAGGGCGATCGCTCCAATGATTCCGCCTGTGGGCAGTGTTGCCAGCGGCAGCTGAAAATAGCCCAAAGTCTCAAAGAGCGCCACCATGGCCCAGCCCAAACTCCAGCTGCCAACAAACATCGCAGCAGAGCCTATCCAGCTTTTCTCAGAGCCAAAGGGAAGTTTATGTTTGCCCCAGCGGCGGCCCACCACGTCGGCTAAGCCATCGCCGGCACACATCGTCATTAGGGCAAGTATGCCGGTCGGGGAGGTGCGCCAAAACAGCAGCGTACAGACTACAAAGGCAATGCCGTAGTACAGCGGCCCCCGCAGTAGCTCTTGGGGATCGTGATGGCGGGTCATGGCCTTAACGGCTGATTCATCTGTCAGCCAGCCCAGACCAATTGCCAAAAATCGCAGAGTCAGCCCTAGCGGAATCAGCACCGCCCAAAAACGGGCTCCGCCGCTGGCGGTAAAAAAAGGCCAGCCCAGCACAAACAGCGGCCCGGTGCCGATGTGAATGATTTTGCGGCTGAGCGTAGGCGATATTAAGCCTCGATCGGCCAGGGAATTGATCAGCTTTAGCCAGAGGAGAGCCAGGACAAACGCCACGCCTGTTACTAAAGCGTTATGAACCTCTGCCATGACCTAAACCTGCAGACAGCGAATTGCCTCCAGCATCCCCTTGGCTTTATTCAGCGTTTCCTGATACTCACGTTCGGGTTCAGAATCAGCCACTAGCCCGGCCCCGGCCTGTACGCTCACCTGCGAACTGCCATCTGGCTGCTGTCGCACTACCATTGTCCGAATCGTAATTGCCGTATTGAGCTGACCTTCAAAGTCGTAGTAGCCATAGACGCCAGAGTATGGCCCGCGGCGACAGGGTTCTAGGTCGTGAATAATCTGCATTGCCCGAATCTTGGGGGCACCGCTGACGGTTCCGGCTGGGAAACAGGCTTTTAGCAATTCCCAAGCGGTTTTATCCGGCGAGAGCTGCCCTACCACGTTGCTAACAATGTGCATCACGTGGGAATAGCGCTCAATCACCATGAGCTGATCAACCGTAACGCTGCCGTTGAGGCAAACCCGGCCCAAATCGTTGCGTCCCAAATCCACCAGCATCACGTGTTCGGCAATTTCTTTGGGATCTTGCAATAAATCCTCGGCCAAAGCGGCATCTTCCTGGGCTGTTTTGCCGCGCGGCCGCGTCCCGGCAATGGGCCTGACGGTGGCGACCATAGGAGAGTCTGGAGTCTCGCTGTGATCAGCTTTCACCATGACTTCTGGGCTTGAGCCGATAATCTGCCAGTCATGGAAATGAAAATAGGCCATGTAGGGAGACGGGTTCACCAGCCGCAAAGAGCGATAGAGGCTGAAGGGATCTCCCTGATACTGGGTAGACAGCCGCTGCGAGATCACTACCTGAAAAATATCACCGGCGCGAATGTGATCTTTTGCTTTTTCGACGCTGGCGCAGAACTCTTCTGCGCTGCGATTACTGGTGTAGTCAACCTGCTGCTCGTCAACGCTGCCCGGAGCGGCCCACGAAAGCAGGGCATCTTTGCGGCTTAGGGGCATCTGCAATTTATCGACAAGCTGCTGGACGCGATCGCAGGCTTGCTGATAGGCCTGTACTAAATCTGCGCTCTGGCGAATGTCGGCATAGGCCACCACCCAAATTTTCCGCTTCACCTGATCGAAAATGAGCAGACTGTCTACCTGCATCCACAGGCCGTCCGGTAAGTCATCTGCAGCCAGCTCATAGATTGGAACGGTGGGTTCAATCCAGCGAATTAGCTCATAGCCCCAAAAGCCAAACAGGCCACCAATGCCGGGCGGAAGCTGGGGCAGCTTCACCGGCTGGTAAGGTGATAAGCACTGCTGCAGGCTTTGGAACGGATTCCCCTCAAGCTTTTTAACGGTGCCGTCTCGGTGGGTCTGAGTGGTGCGATCGCCTCGGCTTTCTAAAATCCACAGCGGGTCGCAGCCTAAAAAGCTATAGCGGCCTAGATTTTCGCCCCCTTCGACCGACTCCAGCAAAAAGCTGTAGGGCTGACCGGCACAAACCTTGTACCAGGCTGAAACCGGCGTATCGAGATCGGCAGCCCACTCTTGGTACACCGGAATAAAGTTTCCTTGCTGGGCCAGTCGAGAAAACTGATTCAGATTGGGGAAAATCATACCAATTACGCCTAAAAGTGCAATCAGGGCACGGCATTGCCGCGCCCTGAGGGATGACTTAAGGATAAGTCAGGTCAGCCTAGCTGTAGAACTAAACTTCGTAAGGATCGTTGCCACTAAACTTGATGGTAGCCGGATTGGGATTATCGCCAATCTTGCGATCTTTGGTGCCGCTGTAACCCCGACCTTCGTTAACCTTCTCTGGGAAAACGCCGTCAGCCGGGTGGAGATATTGAGTTTCGCCGCTGGGATAAATCCGATAAATCTTATAGTCGTCCATCCGAGGCTTAAACTTAGTGCGAAGCTGGGCACCCAGGGCTAGACATTGCTCTTTGCGAGACAGGTACAGCAGGTTCTCACCTTCGTTCATGATAGCGGCCCCGCCTGTCGGCATTTCAAAAACCTGCTCTTTGGGGCTAGTCCAGGTAATTGCGTATTTTTCTTCGACCTCGGCTTTGGTTAAAAGGCCGCCAGTGCTACCGCCGAATATAGGAGTTTTTCCAGTCAGTTCTTCTGCCATTTGAATCCTATCTCTCAACACTTTTGTTCGGAATCGTATCACCCGACGTTGCCCAATTTATCGACTTTGTGACGAACTTTTACAGAAGTTTTTGATTTCTGGCAAAGACGGGGATGCCTAGCAGGGCAGGTCACGCCATGTTTTTTGCGTTGGTCATAGATTTCAGGCCGAACCGTTCACGGCTTGTTCCCGATCGCGCTCTAGGTTGAGACTTACCACAGTCAGAGACCGTTTTATACCCACAGGTAAGAGTGATCATGAAATGCCATTCCACCCAGCTTCTGTTCTTACGCTCGGTTCCTGTCCGTCGTTGGCTTTCGGCAGGGGCGATCGCCGCTAGTATTTGGGTATACGCACCGCCAACCCTGGCCCAAACTGCAGCACCGTCTCTCCTCTGCGATCTGCAACAAAATAGGGCCAAACCATCGATTTAGCTGATCTCTGCAGCGATAAGGCTCCCGCTACGCCGACTCAACGCCGCCCTGTCCCTACACCGACTGCACAACCGGGCCGAGAAGCGGCTCAACGCTAATCCCACTGCAAAGATACGCCCCTAAAATACACGTCACTTGAGGTCAATATCATGACGACTCAACTCGATACGCAAACCACTGACCAGTTTGCCGAACGGCTGCTGGATACTATTAACCACGGCGCGATCGCGCTGATGACGTCTGTTGGCCACCGCACTGGCCTGTTTGACACAATGGCAACGCTGCCGCCCTCCACCAGCGAACAGATTGCCCAGGCTGCTGGCCTCAACGAGCGCTATGTGCGGGAATGGCTAGGGGCAATGGTCGTCGGTCAGTTTATTCGCTACGAGGCCGACACCCAAACCTACTTTTTACCCCCCGAACACGCGGCTGTCATGACCCGCGCCGCCAGCCCAGACAACATTGCCGCCTTTGCCCAATACATTGGACTGCTCGGCACGGTAGAAGACAAAATTATTGACTGCTTCCATCACGGCGGCGGCGTTCCCTATGCCGAGTTCAAGCGCTTTCACCCCGTCATGGCTGAAGACAGCGGCCAAACCGTGGTGGCAGCGCTGACTGACCACATTTTGCCCCTCATTCCTCATCTATCAGAGGCCCTAGAGCGAGGCATTGAAGTGCTCGATGTCGGCTGCGGCAGCGGCCGCGCCCTTAATAAGCTCGCTAAGCTTTACCCTAATAGCCAGTTTCGCGGTATTGATATCTCAGCGGAGGCGATCGCCACGGCTCAAGCCGAAAGCGCTAGTCAAGGGTTAAGCAACATTGTCTTTCAGGTGGCCGATGCGGCCCAGTTTCAGGCCACTGAGCAGTATGACCTGATTACGACCTTCGATGCCATTCACGATCAGGCTTATCCTGATATCGTTCTGCGCAATATTCAGCAGGCTCTCCGTCCAGATGGCGTTTATCTAATGCAGGATATTACTGCCTCTAGCCGGTTAGAGAACAACCTCGATCATCCTGTGGGGCCACTGCTCTACACCGTTTCCTGTATGCACTGCATGACCGTTTCGCTGGCCGCTGGCGGTATGGGACTGGGGACCATGTGGGGCGAAGAAAAAGCCCTGGAAATGCTGGAAGCAGCCGGATTTAGCAGCGTTGAAATCAAGCACCTGGCTCACGATTTTCAAAACAGCTACTACATCGTGCGCAAAGGTTAGGAGAGAACACATGTGTCAGCTATGTGCTCTAAAGCGGCGCTATTCAACTCAATTAGCTACTAGCCAACTAGCAACCACCGAGCAGTTCACGCGCAAAATCCGGCTGAATCCGGCTAAAGCCAATTCATCTACGCCCAAGCTGTAAAGCCACTGTCAAAAAACGATTAACTTACGGGAAATCACTAGGAGTCCCGCGATCGCAGTGGCTATAGTGAAAGCTATTAACGCTAGCAGGCCGCCCTGCTAGCTGTAACCCTTACACAGGCCAGCATTCAGGTCAAGAGTAGGTACGCGATGAACGTTTTGGTGACTGGGGCAGCGGGCTTTGTGGGCTTTTTCTTGACCCAGCGATTGCTAGCCGAAGGCGAAACTGTCTATGGCATTGACAATCTCAATGATTACTATGATGTGCAGTTGAAAAAAGATCGGCTAGCTCAGCTTCTACCCCATACTGGCTTTACATTTCAGCAGCTCGATCTAGCCGATCGCCAGGGCATGATAGAGCTGTTTCAGCAGCATCAGTTTGACGCCGTGGTTCACCTGGCGGCTCAGGCGGGGGTGCGCTACTCCATCAAAAATCCTTATGCCTACTCCGACAGTAATCTCAGCGGCTTCATCAACCTGCTGGAAGGCTGTCGCCACACGGAGGTCAACCACTTAGTTTTTGCCTCTTCTAGCTCGGTCTACGGGGCTAACCGTCAGGTACCCTTTGCCGTCACTGACAACGTCGATCGCCCGGTATCACTCTACGCCGCCACTAAAAAAGCTAATGAGCTGATGGCCCACGCCTACAGCCATTTGTATAGCCTACCAATGACGGGACTGCGCTTTTTTACGGTCTATGGCCCCTGGGGACGCCCTGACATGGCCTATTTCAAGTTCGTGCAGGCGATCGCCAATGACCAGCCAATTGAGGTCTACAACCACGGCAAAATGAAGCGAGACTTCACCTACATTGACGATGTAGTGGAAGGAGTAGTGCGGGTAATGCGCCAGCCACCTCAACCGCCGACACCAGAAGAGGCGATCGCCGCTGGCCTCAACACTCAAGCTCCCTACAAAATCTACAACATTGGCAACCACAATCCGGTAGAGCTGATGCGCTTCATTGAGGTGATTGAAGCGGCGATGGGCAAGCCTGCCGAAAAGATTTTCCGCCCCATGCAGCCGGGGGATGTGCCCGCTACCTATGCCGATGTGGATGATCTAATGGCCGATGTCGGGTTTCGACCGGATACGCCGCTGCAGGATGGCATTCAGCGCTTTGTTCGCTGGTACCAGGAATACTACGGCTAAACGCAGCAATAACAAGGGTTACAATCCCGTCTTCCCTGTGGAACAGTCGCTTACGATACAGGTGAAACTGTCTCGTCACCTATCTAAAGCATGAAATTTAGACGCCGCAAACCCTCAGAACTCTTTGACGGCGCTGAGCTACCTGCTCCACAGGATCTGGCCCGGTTGATGCGAGAAAAGCCTGAACAGGCGAGTCAGAAGGTATTGGCGCATTTGCAGTTTCTTGACAGAGAGCATGAGAAGCTGCAAAAAAATATCAAACGGCTCAACTCTCAGCATCGACTAGCTGTTCTGGTGACGCTGGCTATTCTCGCCATCATCATTAGTATTAGCTTCCTGGTCACGCTCAATAAAAGCGAAGCGATTATTTTTACCCTGGTGATTGGGGCATTGACAGGTATTTTCCCAGCTTCTTACATTGCTTACCTGTTCTATCGTTCGCGGGTGCAGCGAGAGCGGCTAAAAGATGATCTGCGGCTGCTGGGATTAGTGACAGACGAAAAAATTAGCGAAATCAACGAGCTATATCAAACGGTTTATAGCCCGCTGCAGTTTGTTGTCTATATTATTCTGCTGACGGCACTCTCTACGCTCATTTTTGGCGCTTACTATGCAGTCAGCACTGACAGTCGGGCATTCTCATTTATTGAGGCAGCCGTTGTCAAAATCACTTTCTATGGCTTTCTAGGGGCTTACTTTTTTGGCATTCAGCTCGTTGTACGCCGCTACAACACGTTTGACTTACAGCCCCAGGTTTACAGCTCTATTATTCTGCGAACGCTGCTGGCGGTTGTTGTCACATTTAGCGCGGCTTCAATTATTGAAAATTTCAGTGAGTTTAGTTCCTTATCTGCCGATTCTGCCGCAGAGGGAGGTCCCGTCGCCGAGGCAGGCGAAGCAGATGGCCGCGTAGATGAAGTTCAGCTAGTGCCCTGGCAGGTTTTAGCTTTTATCATCGGTATCTTTCCCAGTCGCGGCGTGCGCTGGCTCAACTTTATTGTCAGCCGCGCCTTAAGTGACCCGCTCGATCGCTACAACGAGCGATCGCTGAGAAAGATTATCGGCATTAACACCTGGCATGAAGCCCGCCTCGCAGAACTGGGCATCGATAATGTCCAGAGCTTGGCAACAGCGGATATGTGCAAGCTGCTGCTGACCACCCAGTTCGATACTCAGCAAATCATTAACTGGATCGATCAGGCGATTCTGCATATGAAAGTAGGGTCAAAGGTTGATCGGTTCACCGAGAATCAGATTATTACCTTTCACGAGTTGCAAACCGCACTCACCCGCCTGCCCAATCCGGCCCCTAGCAGACAGCTCAATGGCGCTGCAGAAAACTCTCCTCGTGAAGACGCTCAAGCTAATCACCGAGAACGTTTAGCCGCTTCTTTAGGGGTGATGACGGCTGATGAAGTCCAGCGGCTAAGCGATTATTCTAACTATCCAAACTATGCCTACATTCAGGAATTCTACGCCGCGATCGCCGATATCGCTAGCGAGCAGGCTAGCAGCGGCAAGCAATCTATTCTTAGTACCTTGGGATCTCAGTACAGCATTGGCGGCAGCCTGCTGACTAATGTGCATGATTTGCTAGGCGACAATGACGTAGCTTTAGAAAGTGCAGAAGACGTTGAAGCCATTGAAGCCGAAATTGAAAAGCTGAGAACCTATTTGGACTTAAATCCTAAAAAGCCTCAGCTATTTGTGGAAATTGGTATTCGCTATTACCTCACGGGTCAAAAAGATAAAGCTTTACAAGCTTACAACTACGCAATTGAGCTAGATGGTCGGCTAGCCGAAGCCTACAGCAACCGCAGCTTTATCCACATTGATCAAGAGAACTATGAATTAGCCATCTTCGATACAACTAAGGCAAT
>JAAHIC010000839.1 GCA_010671965.1 Leptolyngbya sp. SIO4C5 | reverse complement strand
CGCCCGCGATGCGCCAGTTCCACGAGTTCAAGGACCGCTATCCCGGCTGCGTCCTGTTGTTTCGCATGGGCGACTTCTACGAGCTGTTCTACGAGGACGCCGTGGAGGTCTCCAAGGCCATCGGCCTACTGATTTTGGCCTACGTGGCTTATGGACTCCTGACCTGGGCCTTTACGGCGGCGCAGTGGCAGGTCATTCCCAGCAACCTGGGGCTGTTTATGACCGGGCTATATCCCGCCGATCTCTACTGGCGGGTCTGGACACTGCTGGGACTGATTTGCGCTTTGGGGGGCCTTTCCTGGGGCGTTTTAGGACGCAATATTTCTACCCTATTTAGCCGCAACGTCTTGATTGGCATTGGCGTTATCTGCGCTGCCATCGTGCTGTTTCCTCTGACCCGTCCGGCCAGCCCAAAACTGCTGCTAATGGTAGCCCTGGTCGTGGGTATGGCTTGGGTGGGCCGGGCGATCGCGAAAAAGGTGCCCAAGCTGGGCCTCTGGATTTCTGCGATTTGGCTGATTAGCCTGCTGCCGCTCTATCCGCTGATCTTCAATCCGATCCCCTACGTGCCGTTGGTGCCTGGTTCGATTCTGGGCGGCCTGGGCTACTTCTTCTTTGGCGCGGCCCGCCCGGCCTCACCCATCAATGACTGGGGCGGCTTGCTGCTGACGCTGCTGGTCGCGGTTTCAGGTATTCTGCTGTGCTTTCCGCTGGGCCTGCTTTTGGCTTTAGGTAGACGCAGCCAGCTACCTGCCGTCAAGTGGCTATCAACCGCCTACATCGAACTGGTCAGAGGCGTACCGCTAATTTCTATCCTGTTCATGGGACAGGTGATGATTCCCCTATTTCTGCCGGACGGGATGCGACCGGAGCGAATTGCCAGAGCCGTGATTGGTTTAACTCTGTTCAGCGCCGCCTACCTGGCGGAAAACGTACGGGCGGGTTTGCAGGCGATTCCGCGCGGTCAGGGCGAGGCGGCGGCTTCAATGGGCCTGAACAAGCCGCTGACGATGCTGTTCATTGTCCTGCCCCAGGCGCTGAAAATCGCCATTCCGGCGATTGTGGGTCAGTTCATCAGCTTGTTTCAGGACACCACGCTGCTGTCGATTGTGGGGCTGGCCGAGCTGCTCGGCATTAGTCGCTCTATTTTGGCAAACCCGACCTATTTAGGGCGCTATGCTGAAGTCTACCTGTTCATTGGGGCCATCTACTGGTTTTTCTGCTACGCCATGTCTCTGGGCAGTCGCAAGATTGAGGAAAAGCTCAATACGGGCCACTAAATATCTCTGCGTGTAACAGTTGACAGATTCCAAGCTCAATCAGGCTTAAGTTAATGCCAGAATAGGGCTACAGCTTTGAGGCTGCGGGCTGACTGTAAGGCCAAAGTGCTAGCGAGTCTGGCTGATAGGGAACAAAGAGGATGCAGCTCTAAAATCCAGCAAAGCTTACTTGGCCGCTGGCGGCTATTTTAGAAAGGAAAATTGATCATGACCCAGTTTCAAACCGAAACCGATGCCCGACCTGCTACCGGGGCTGAGCCTGTCATTGTGGCGAAAGATGTTGAGAAGTGGTACGACAATGGCTTTCACGTACTCAAGGGCGTTAGCTTAACGGTCAATCGAGGTGAAGTGGTGGTGATTATGGGACCTTCGGGTTCCGGTAAGTCTACGTTTATTCGGACGTTTAATGCACTGGAGCCTTATCAAAAAGGCAGCGTAGAAATTGACGGTATCTTAATTTCCCACGACCTGAAAGACATTGAAAAAGTCCGCAAAGAAGTGGGCATGGTGTTTCAGCAGTTCAACCTGTTTCCTCACCTGACCGTGTTACAGAACGTGACCCTAGCCCCCATCTGGGTGCGCCGCTGGCCCAAGCGCAAGGCTAACGAGGTAGCGATGCAGCTCTTAGAGCGGGTTGGCATTGCCGAGCAGGCTAAGAAATATCCCGGACAGCTTTCTGGGGGACAGCAGCAGCGGGTGGCGATCGCTCGTTCTCTCGCCATGCAGCCCAAAGCGATGCTGTTTGACGAACCCACGTCTGCCCTTGACCCAGAAATGGTGCGGGAAGTCCTAGACGTGATGCGAGAGCTAGCAGGTGAAGGCATGACGATGGTTTGCGTCACCCACGAAGTAGGGTTTGCCCGCGAGGTGGCCGACCGGGTCGTACTAATGGCTGACGGGATGCTGGTGGAAGAGGGCACCCCAGAGGCGTTCTTCAAGAATCCTCAAGAGGAGCGCAGCAAGCAGTTCCTGTCCCAAATTTTGTAGGGCGATCGCGGCGGTCTAACCGCTGAGCTGCATAAAGCGCAGCTCAG
>JAAHIC010000838.1 GCA_010671965.1 Leptolyngbya sp. SIO4C5 | reverse complement strand
GTGAGCCGCGATCGCTGCCCGTCTATCAGCTACAGCAGGCTTTGCTCACCGATCCGATCGCACCTGCTGCCGTTATTCCTCTATTTAATTTGCCGCCTACGCATCCTGACTGGCTCAAACGGCAGCAATACTATCTCAAGCATCTCAACGCCTATCCCCACAGCGGCAACGCTCCCCAAGTTACTAGCGTCTCTAAAATGCGAGATTGCTGGCGCTCCCCTCAGTACTGCGAAATCCGGGGGCGGATCGTTCAGTCCGCGCCGCAGACCTATCGTTTTGAGTCTGCTGAACTGGTTAACTATGCGGCTGTCACCCTTTGCCCGGTTGTCAATCAGCAACTGCAGCAGCTTGCTCCTATCAGTGATGTCAGTATTACGGGCTGGCTGAACCGAGCGGGCCGGTGGATTCGGATTGAGTCTCTGCGCTTGTGGTCAGCAAACAGCTGATTTCTACTAAAACTTCATCTCTGTAAGTATTGGGTCAAGTGTAGTGGTTTACACCTAATTTTTGTGGGTTCAAACCCTGAGGTTCAAACTCTGAAAAAATCTCAATTCCTTTCTTTGCAGGGGTTTTGAGCTAAAGGTAAATAATTTTCCGTGTTTCTCTGGGACGGAATTTGAGACGCGATCGCTTCTTAAGTTCCGTAAATATAGGCAATTGCTTTTTCCTGACTCACCCCCGGTTGAGACGTAACAGGTATTAGAAACGCACAACACGGATGATTTCTCATGCAGACTGCCTACAAGATTGTGTTTGACTCCCTGACGGTTCTAACCCTGACGACCGGCTTCGTGGGTTTGACGACTGCGGCTCAAGCAGCCAAGCCTCTAAACTTATCTGCAATTAATAGTCTTGAGAACAACTCGATCAGCCTCAAATCCAATCGGGGCAGCGGTCGGGTTAAAGCCTGGGTTAGTGTAGAACTAGCAGAAATTGAAGATGATCGCGGCAGCGGGCGCTTTGCTACATCTTCAAAATTCATCCTGTCGCCCCGTAATACCGAACGGACAACCTCAGGCTCTCCTATCGGTTATCGCGGCACCGGACGCTAGCTGCCATTAATTTACTTTTCAGGCATAAAGTAGCGTCATTTTCGCCTGGTTTCCTAAGTGCTGGTCTAAAAGCAAACTATGGCAGAACCTCATTTTTACTCACGTTGAGAAAATGGTTTAAGCTATAGCAGCATCTTGATTTGTCTGGGTTTGTCCTTGCTTTACTAGACAGCACAGTCAAAAATTTGGCCCTGTGTTTCCTCTTTTTTTGCATGTCCGATATGTCACCAGTTAGTAATGACCTTGATTTGATCAAGCAGCTTAGCCCCAGCTCGATGGATCAAATTATGCTGTACTTAGCCTTCAGCGCCATGAGGCTGGGTGGCCATCGGCACGGAGCCTTTCTAGATGCGGCGGCGACGGCAGCTAAGTGCGCCATCTACATGACCTACTTAGAGCAGGGCGAAAACCTGCGCATGACCGGACATCTGCATCATATTGAACCCAAGCGGGTCAAGGTGATTGTCAAAGAGGTACAGCAGGCTCTGATGGAGGGCAAGCTGCTGAAGATGCTGGGATCTCAGGAGCCTCGCTATCTGATTCAGCTGCCCTATGTTTGGATGGAAAGATATCCTTGGCAATCGGGGCGATCGCGTATTTCCGGCACTAGCCTTACCCTAGATGAAAAGCGCCAAATTGAAGAAAAGCTACCGCCAAATCTGCCCAATGCGCAGGTAATTAATGCGTTTCAGTTCATGGAGCTGGTGGAATCGCTGCACGCTAAGGCACAAGACGATCTGCCCCCCGAACGACGCATGATGCTGAGTGAGGCGCTAGCAGAGCACATCCGGCGACGGCTGATTTATTCGGGTACGGTGACGAGGGTTGATACGCCCTGGAGCCTACCCTTTTACGTCCTCACCCGCGCTTCCTATTCTCCCGCTGACCCGGAAGAACGCACCTACGTCATGGTAGAAGATACTGCTCAGTATTTTAGGCTCTTGCGCAACTGGGCCGATCGCCGCCCGGACACGATGCGTATTTTAGAAGAACTGGACGTTCTCCCCGAACACTTAGACACAGCGATGGCCGAACTGGATGAAGTGATTCGAGCATGGGCCGATAAATATCACCAGGCAGGCGGTAAGCCGATCGTTGTCCAGATGGCAATGGGGCACAAAGAAGATTAGGGCAGTGGCTCTTCATCCTCTATCACTTCCCATGCTTGGCTGACCACGCGGCCCAGTTGCTGCCGCAAAGGTCTAGCTAACATCGCATCGTCGGCTAAAACTTCTGCCAGTAGCTCCTCTAGACTCTGTCCCTG
>JAAHIC010000837.1 GCA_010671965.1 Leptolyngbya sp. SIO4C5 | reverse complement strand
TGACGGCTGGTGTCTCTACGATTGCGCTAGCTCGCTACGGAGACCAGAGCCTTGCAGAAAGGCTCTACGTTTTATCTTGCGGTTCATAGTAGTTTTGTTGAGGGGTGACTAAGAACGAGCGGTGCGGTGAGTAACGCGGCTTTCTATCAGGCTCAGCAGGTAATCGAGCACCAAACCAGTAAGTCCAATCACAAACACCGCTAAAAACACAGAGCTTAAGTTCAGACGGCTCCATTCGTCCCAAACAAAAAAGCCAATTCCTACTCCGCCTGTCAGCATTTCCACTGCCACAATCACCAGCCAGGCAATACCCAAACTAATTCGCAGACCCGTAAAGATGTAGGGTAGGCTCGCTGGCAAAATAATCTTGACCACGTTTTTCCATACGGGCATCTCCAGCATGCGCGCCACGTTCAAGTAATCTTTCGGCACACTTGCCACACCAAGGGCCGTGTTGATAATGGTTGACCACAAGGAGGTAATAAAAATGACGAAAATTGCGGAAGGATTGGCGACGTTGAAGATGGCCAAGGCGATCGGCAGCCAAGCTAGCGGGGAAACGGGCTTAAGGACCTGAATCACTGGGTTGATCACTAGCCTCGCCGTTCTTGACATTCCAATCAAAAAACCAATCGGAATAGCTACGACAGCCCCAAGCAAGAAGCCGATGATGACCCGCTGTAAGCTAGCGAGCAGCAGCCAGCCTAAACCAATATCTCCAGGACCTCTGCGGTAAAAGGGATATAAAATGTAGTCTAAGTTTTCCACCAGGGCTTGAGGCGGAGTAGGCATCAATTCTGGGCGCAGCAGGGCCACCAGCCACCACACCGCAATCAGGCCGGCAAATCCCAAAATAGGCAGTAGAAACTCGGGCTTCAAGACGCCACGAAGCGGCTTCATGGCGAAGATTTTGACGTTTGCAGCCAAACTCATCAAAATCATAGGTGATAGTACCTTTATTCAAATTGGACTTTAATCACTGAGCGTCCAAATAAGAATCCTGTTGAGCAAGCCCTACCTGTCAAAAACAGTCAACCGATTTGACCTGTAGCGATCGCCTATCACAGTCTTCTCCCAATGCTGACGAGGTTAGCTGACGGGCTAGGGCTGAGAGATGCCCTTCTTCAGAGTGTCACGCTGAAAATTCGCCCCTATGCTCAAAAGAGCTTGGTTCCCCCGCTTAAAGCGCTGCTTGATCATTGCCAAAGTGGTACATGAGGCAGAGCTTTAACTAAGCTGACTTTCTCAGTTCATCGTATGCTAGCACCAAGCATTCAAATCAACAATCAGTTTAGATGCAGAAAGCCAAAAGTGATTTGAAAACAGCAGGCACCCGTGAGCTTATTCTCACAAAAGATGATCGCTGTTTCTCTTTGGACCTTCTAGCAGTCAATTTTATTCAACCTTAATGACGTCAATGACGAATACCGGCGGTATTGTCTAACAGATGCTTTAAGACCAAGGTGACTAGAGCCAAACCGGCGAGTAAGACTGAAGCGGCATAGGCAGCTTCGGTTTGATATTGCACATAGGCTTCTTCCACAAATAACGGCAGGGTCTGGGTCTGACCCCTGATGTTGCCGGAAACGACAGCCACGGCCCCGAACTCACCCATTGCCCGGGCGTTGCACAAAATCAGCCCGTAGAGCAAACTCCATCTGATTGAGGGTAACGTAACTCGCCAAAAGGTCTGCCAGGGAGAGGCTCCCAGTGTATGGGCCGCTTCTTCCTGATCGGTGCCATTTTCTTCTAGGGCTGGCAGGACTTCTCTGACAAGAAACGGCATAGTCACAAAAATAGTTGCCATGACCATGCCGGGGAGGGCAAAGATGATTTTGAAGCCAGCAGCTTCAAGCAGCGGGTTAAACCAACCTCGACTGCCGTATAGCAGTACCAGCATCAGACCTGCTACCACTGGAGAAATTGAAAAGGGTAAGTCAATAATGCTAATGAGTAACGTGCGACCTGGAAAGGTTTTATGGGCGATCGCAATGGCGGCGCATAAGCCAAATACCGTATTCAGCGGCACGGCGATCGCCGCCGTCAGCACCGTCAAGCCTACGGCATGAATGAACTCGCCGCTGGTAATTGCCGTCCAAAATGTGAATAGTCCCCCTCTGAAGGCTTGCACAAACACATTCAAGGCTGGCAGCAGCAATACCAGCATGAGATAGAGGCCGACAAAACTAACCAGTCCCCATTTGCGCCATTCTTATTGTCATCAATCTATTGCAATCGCTAGGAAGGCGCTATGGTTAAATCACCTTTAAATCAGCCGCGATCGCTGGAAAAAGGCTCTGCTCAATTTGACTGGCGC
>JAAHIC010000836.1 GCA_010671965.1 Leptolyngbya sp. SIO4C5 | reverse complement strand
GTTCTAGCTATGTACCCGTCACGTTTGTGGAACCCTGGCAGACTAATGAGGCCGCTTTAGGCTACGATCTCGCCTCTGACCCCACTCGCCGTCAGGCACTACGGCAGGCTAGAGACACTGGGGCGATCGCCATCAGCGGTCGCATTCAGCTAGTGCAAGAAACCGCAGGCAATCAGTACAGCTTCCTGGTTTTTGTGCCCATCTATCGGCAGGCGGCAGCCACCGTAACCACCAGACAGCAACAGCTACAGGGCTATATTCTAGGCGTCTTCCGAGTTGCCGATGTCGTTGAAGAAGCCTTAGCTGATTTTGACTCCGAAATTGACTTTTATATTTTTGATCAGGCCGCTAGGGCAGAAGAACAGCTATTAGGATTCTACGAAGCGCAAACGCAGCAGGTAAAACCCCAAAACGGCGCTACTCAGCTCAGCGCGATCGCTGGCTGCCCGTTGCGCTCAGATTGTACCCAGCAGATTATTTTAGGTCAGCGCCAGTGGCAAATTGTCTTTTTGCCCACCCGTCCTCACGCTCCTCTCTGGAGTACCTTAGCCACCCTATTGATTGGCTCGTTGATGACCATCACGCTGCTGATCTATCTGTCTCGCTGGCAGAGCGAACTGAAACAAACCCGCGAGCTGAGCCAGCTCAAGCTTCGTCTTTTTTCGATGGCCTCCCACGAGCTACGGACGCCGCTGAGCGTAATCGCTATTTCGGCTCAATCGCTGATGGCCAATCAAGGCAGCCTAACCTGGCAACAGCGGCAAAACATCATTGCCAGAATTCAGCTAGCCGCTAAACGTATGGGCCAGCTCGTCAGCGATATTCTGACGCTGACCCGCGCCGAAGCAGGCAAGCTAGAGTTTGCGCCCGAAATTGTCGAACTTGCCCCTTTTTGCCAGCAGCTCTTGGAGCAGGTGCAGCTCAAGCCAGGACAAACGCTCACTTTGCAAGGGGTCAATCCTCAGCAGCGGGTCTATTTGGATAAAAATCTGATGCACTCTATTTTGAGTAACTTACTGGCCAATGCAGCCAAGTATTCGCCCCCAAACAGTCCGATCGAGCTAACGGTCAAGGAAGAAGCGGAAACCCTGCAGTTTCAGGTCAGCGATCGGGGCATTGGGATTCCAGCCGCAACTCGGCCACAAATTTTTGAAGCTTTTTACCGAGGGCAGAATGTCGGCACGGTACCCGGAACCGGGTTGGGACTGGCAGTGGTTCAAACCTGCACTGACCTCCACGGCGGCCACCTGACGGTTCAGAGCCAGGTGAACGAAGGCACCTGTATTGCTGTCATTCTTCCTCGGATGGAATAAGCAGGCTTAATCTAGGCTAGCTAAGCGATAGCCCAGGCCGTGAATTGTTTCAATCAGATTGCGAGCCGCCCCCGCTTGGCGCAGCTTTTGCCGCAGCGCTTTGAGGTGGGCTTTAACCGTTTCCTCGCCGGGGGGATCCTGAAGCTGCCAGAGAGATTCCAGAATAAAGTGACGACTCAGCACCCGGCGTCCCTGACGCATGAGCAGTTCTAAGAGGGCAAATTCTTTGGGGGTTAGCCGCAGCGGCGTTTCTTGGTAGCTGACTTCGTAGGTAGCAGGGTTGAGGCGAAGCGCACCCCAGGTCAGGGCTAAGCTGCTGCTGGTTTGGCCGCGCCGCAGCAGGGCGCGAATCTGGGCGATTAGCTCTAGCAGGTCGAAGGGTTTGACCAGGTAGGCATCGGCTCCGGCATCTAAACCCGCAACTTTATCGCGGCTGGTATCTCTGGCCGTCAACATCAGAACCGGAGAATCGATGCCCCGCGATCGCATTCTTTGACACAGGGCTAGCCCATCTAGCTGGGGTAAAGTCACGTCCATCAGCGTCAAATCATAGGGCAGAATTTGAATTTGCTGCCAGGCTATTTCCCCATCGGGGGCAATATCAACGGTATAGCGCTGGGCGACAAGAGCTTCTGAGAGGGAGGCGGCTAAATGGCTATCATCTTCCACCAAAAGGATACGCATCTCCAAGTTCCCCTACCTGCCCTACACCGTACCAGCCGCATCAGCCCAAACCAGCTGTTTAGCTATCATGGGTTGATTTAGCACCAGACAATGTAAGGTGAGATACATAAACCGGGCTGAGATTTAGGCTCCCAGCAGCAGTGGCCAGATTGATGAATCTTTCTCAATGCAGACCCAATATGGCGCTACTGTCACCCAGAAATAGAGAGAATCCTGGATTTTCAGCTAAGTTTCCTTCCTTAGGTAGAAAGTAGAATTACCAAAGCCCCTCAAAATGACAGCAGATAAGTCTCATTGCTAAGTCAATGTCAGTCTTGACTTAGCAATGAG
>JAAHIC010000835.1 GCA_010671965.1 Leptolyngbya sp. SIO4C5 | reverse complement strand
TAGCAGACTGCCAGCCCAGCCGGGTTTGTCCTAGGCCGAACGTGGTTTTGTGCCCGGTGCCGCAGTAGGGCGCAAGCTGGGTCAGCGTATAAAACAGCGTTTGAAAATCGGGCTGCTCTGCTGCGCGGCGAGCCAGACTGTAGGCGATCGCCCCGACAAATCCTGTGACCGAGCCGCGCTTACCGGCAGCGACTTTCTGGGATTCCAGATGATGCCGCTGAATAATGACATGGTTATCAATCCAGTCGAGGAAAGCATCTTGATCCATAGCCTCTCCCGAAAAGTGATTCCAACGGCGCAGGTAGCTGTGGAAGACATTAGCGGGCCAAGGCAGCGGCAGGTGATGTCCTTTGCGCCGGAAGCTGGTGGGGCTGAGAAAGCTGAGGCTGACGCTGCCAGATTGCTCTTTCCCTTGCCGAGAGAGCTGGGCGTAAGTGGTGGGAAGATGGGCAATTTGGACGTTTTTAATCTGTAGCGGTGCGTTCTTGAGCGCCACTTCGCCTGGGAGCTGCCGCAGCCAGCGTTCTAAGCCAGCGACGGTTCGAGCAGAGAGGGCATTGAGGTGCCACTGATAAGTTTTGCCCTTTTGCAACTGCAGTTCGCGGCTGTGAGGCACAAACTGGCCGCTGAGTCCTGAGAGGTTAAAAGGCTTTTCTGATTCCCCGTCATGCAGATAGGCGGAGAGTTCGGCGTCAAACTGCTGAATCTGCTGCAAAAACCAGGCGTGCAGGCCAATGGTGTATTGCGGGTAGAGGGGGCTATCGGCGATCGCCTGCAGATTAAACACCAGTCCCACCAGTTCAGTTTTCTTGGGCCAGAGAGTTTTAGCGGTGAGATCAAGCGTGGTCGATTTGGCGCGAGGCATAGGCGTAAGCGTGATTGGCTGACTGGGGTTCAGCGTCGGCAAGCGACCCTAGAGGCCGACGGATTTTCACAGTATAGTCTTAGTCCCCCAGTGGGGATATGGGGAATGACATATTTCTTCAGCATTCAGTTAGTATTTGACAGATGTGGCGCAGCAGCGGTTTTTGCAGCAGTTTGAGGGTCGACGGTGTACTTCAGAGTCTTCAAGCTGAAGCCGCTTGTCTGTGAGCTAGAAAAAGTGGCGATCGCGGCTTTTTTGAACCAGACAATTCCCTTCATGCGGAACAGTTCTGGCAGTAGGCGATCGCCAAGGAACTGCTGGAACTTCAGTCAAGGAGCCAGAACGCGAGCTTTAGAGATCAGAATGGCCAGCAGAAACATGGCCAGTTGCACAATAACAATGCTAGGGCCGGAAGGCAAATCAAAAAGGGCAGACACAATCATGCCGACCACCGCGCTTAAAGCCCCTAAACCAGCAGAGATCAAGATGTAGTGAGAAAATTTGCGGCTGAGCAGGCGGGCGGCGCAGGCGGGAATCACTACAAAGGCGCTGATCAGCAAGACACCGATCGCCTTAATGGAAACGCCGACTACCAGAGCCAGCAGCACAATAAAGGCGGTGCGCTGGGCTGAGACGTTTACGCCCCGGGCGATCGCCATCGGTTCGTTCAGAGTGAGGAGAATTTGAGATCGCAGCGTTAGGCCAATGAACGCCGCGCATACGGCCAGCAGCAGGGCGCTGAAGATTAGATCAGCGGTCTGCACAGCCAGAATATCGCCAAATAATAGATCGGTGATACCTCCCTGATACTCGTCCCGAAAACTGAGCAGAATAATGCCTAGGGCCAGGGATGATGAACAAACGATTTGCAGTAAGGCATCACTCCAAAGGTGAGTGTGTTCTAGAAAGTAAGCCACCCCTAGGGCAAACAGCACCGCAAAGGGCAACAGCGACCAGGACGGACTGAAGTCCAACAATACCCCAATGCCGATGCCTAGCAGCGCCGACTCTCCTAGGGCCTCGCTAAAGAAAGAAAGCTGCCGCAGGATGGTAAAGCTACCCAACAAACCGCCCATGAGTCCGCTCAAAACGCCGCCCATCAGCGCCCGTTGCATGAAGGACAGTTGGAAGAGTTCGATAAGGCGGGTGAGTTCGGGGGGCATGGGGGGAGTGGGGAGTGAGGGAGTGGGGGAGTGGGGGAGTAGGGGAGTAGGGGAGTAGGGAGTGGGGAGTGGGGGATGAGGGAATGGGGGAAGTGGGAAGAATGGGAAAGGAGAATTGGATTTTGGGGTGTGTGGGATGGCGGCGGGGAGAATTCAGTCTTATCGGGATTTGGAAGTTTGGCAAAAAGGGATGTCATTGGCAGAAGTCTGCTATCGCATCACGAAGACATTTCCGAATTTGTGAAACCATGCCATAAACTTCTTCTTTCGGAAATGTCTTCGTGATGCGATAGCAGACTTC
>JAAHIC010000834.1 GCA_010671965.1 Leptolyngbya sp. SIO4C5 | reverse complement strand
AAATAGCAAACTGGGCGGCTCAGCCTTTGCGGTTTTAAGCAAATGAGCAGGTATCTTTGGGCGCTTAGAGCGGGTAGTTTTCATCAAACTCAGCCCGGGTCATGGGCTGAAAGACCTCTAAGCCTTCACCCCCCAGCAGGGTCAGGGGTTCCCCTTCAACTGAGATCCAGACGGGGGTATCGGGGTCAAGGCTGCTAGCGGTATAGATTACCTGACCCAGGCGGCCCATCATCGCGGCACTGCCACCGCCAAAGGTGAAATCCTGGGATAGATCGACGTGTACGCCATCGCTAGCCACTTCTACGCCTAAAAGCTGGGTGGCCTCTGGGACAGCCGAAGCGCCTTTAACGGCTTGGCCTGGCCCAGCCAGCAGTTGTTCAAATGCCTTTTGAATTTGGGCTTCCGGCTCCCCGGCTGCCAAATCAATGCTTTGGGGCGTCAGTGCAAAGCGAGTGCCTTCATCTTGCAGCCAGTACACCTGTCCTGTTTGAGCGGCGTCAGGACGGGCAGCGCTGGTCTGGGGCGATCGCGGTTCAGTTGGCGCTTCCTCAGCCGGTTCTAACGGCGTTTCAAAGCTAGGCGCTTCGTTAATCGGTTCTTCGATACTGGGAAACTCAGGGGTAGCCGTTCTGGGTGAGAGCGATCGCCAAGTAATCAGCGCAGTTGCGCCTCCCGCAGCTAAAACAACGGCAGAGAGACCCGCTACGACACCGAGTGGAATTTGTCGAAGTCCTTTTTTATCTTCCATGTTCTCCTCCATTTGGGGTCGCAGCCCCTTATCGTAGAAAGTCGGCGTAAAAATTACTAAAGTGGGGATTTAGCCGTAAGTCTAGGGACTCTCCTCAGCGGCTAAGACCGATGGCTCGACTCTAACAAACAGGGCTAGGTTTGTCGTCGATTCATTAATTTTCAGCTCTAAAACGCGGGCCATTACCCCCGAAGTCTCTAAAGTTTGTAAATTCAGCCGAGTATTAATACCGTCAATTAGCTGCTGCACTAGCTGACTAGGAGCAGGCTCACCGTCTACCGCGATCGCAGGATCGACTAAACGCAGATCGCTCCCGCCGGCAATAGCAATACCCGTTTCAATCACCACGTCTAAGACTTCATCAGCCACGATATCCTTGATATCGACTTCTATCTGCAGCCGATTGTTGCCAATAAAGTTAATCTGAGGGTTTTCCAGGCGATAGCGCTGAGCGCGGCGGTCGCGGCGGGACGAGAAAAAGTCAAAGCTGAGATTGCTCAGACGCTCCGCTACGCCAGGGGAGGCCAGAAACTGATTGATGTCCTGCTCGTCTAGCTCCAAGCGCATCGCCGCCTGAAAGGGCGCATCTAGCTGCAAATCGCCTCGTCGCAGCCGCTCCAGATTAAAATCGACAGTATCGGTTTCTAGCTCAAAGGCGGCAATGCGCAGGTTCTCAACCGGCACAATGCCCCGTCCCGCGACCCGCACGTGATCCACCTTGCCCTGCAAAAGCTGAAAGGATGGCGCATTGTCTACGCGCACCACTAGCTCGTCGGCTGAAATTAGCCGCGAGCGAATATTATCTTCAGCTACCTGATCCACCACAAACCCCACGGGTGAGATTAGGGTCAGCAGGCCGGAGAGCAGAATTGTAATCAGTTCCATACCTACGAGTTTAGAGCCTGATCAATCCACTGTTTGAGGGTACCGACCACCTCGGCAATCGGCATATCGGCTGACTCATGGCTGGCCCGCTTCACCACTTCGACTTTGCCATCCTTCAGCGATCGCCCAGTGACGACCCGAAAGGGAATGCCAATTAGGTCAGCGTCCTTAAATTTGACCCCGGCCCGCTCATCCCGGTCGTCTAGAAGCGTCTCAATTCCGGCAGCCTGCAGATCGGCGTAGAGCTGTTCCGCCGCCTCCACCTGCTTTGAGTCGGCAATATTGGGAATCACCACAATGACCTGATAAGGCGCGATCGCCACTGGCCAGATAATGCCGTCCTTGTCGTAGGACTGTTCCACTGCCGCCTGAGCCAGTCGGGAAACCCCCACACCGTAGCAGCCCATCACCAGCGGCACTTCTTCGCCGGCTTCATTGGTGTAGGTTGCTCCCAGGGCCTGAGAATATTTGGTACCGAGCTGAAAAATATGGCCGATTTCAATGCCCCGCGCCGTTTGTAAGGTTTGGGCCGGATCGTGCAGGGCGCGATCGCCCGCCTGCGCCTTGCGCACATCTACTTTATGGGACGGTAGCTCAAACTGCTCACCCCAGCTGGCCCCGACGACGTGATAGCCCGACTCGTCTGACCCCGTGACGAAGTTCTGCAGCCCCACAGCCGTCTGATCCACCAGCCGCTCCA
>JAAHIC010000833.1 GCA_010671965.1 Leptolyngbya sp. SIO4C5 | reverse complement strand
GTATTGATTTCCGTCAGCTATCACACGGAAGATGTCAGCATTGCCAAAGCCTGCCTGCGTCATAACATTCCTTTTGCCATCTTGCTGCACTGTGCCAGCCCCATCGACTGGATTACGCACTTTCAGCTCCAAACCTATCGCAGTGCCTATTTGGAAGCGCAGCGCTGTTTCTTTGTCTCGGCTGAGAATCAGGCCATCATGGAAACGCTGCTGGCGGCAAAGCTGCCGCAGGCAAAGATTGTAGATAATCCCCTGAAAGTGAATCAGGCAACGATACTGCCCTGGCCCCAGCCCGATCCGGTTTGGCGACTGGCCTGTGTTGGGCGGATTCACTTTCGCTCTAAGGGCCAAGATCTGATTTTGCAGGTGCTGCAGCAGGCTCAGTGGCGCGATCGCCCGGTGGAAGTTATCTTTTGGGGGCGAGATCAGGGCAATCAGCAACAGCTTGAAGAATTGGCTCGTCTCTACGGTATTCAAGCCAAAATTTGCTTTGGCGGCTTTGCTAACTCACCGGCTGAGATTTGGCGTCAAAGTCATGCCCTGCTGCTGCCATCGCGGTTTGAAGGGATGCCGATGGTAACGGCTGAAGCAATGCTGTGTGGACGCATCGCCATTGTCACCGCCTGCGGGCGCAATCCGGAATGGGTCGATGAGGGAGAAACCGGGTTTCTGGCCGCCGCACCGACGGTGGCTTGTTTAGGAGAAGTATTAGAAAAAGCCTGGCAGCGCCGCCACGACTGGCAAGAAATGGGAGCCTTGGCGGCTGAGCGGCTACAGCAGCGATACAGCCACCACCCAGTTCAAGAATTTGTCGCCGCCCTAGAAAAAATGCAGCCGGAGGTGCCGTCATGAGAATTGGCTTTTACTCCACCATGACGGGGATTGCTTGGGGAGCCAGCGAATACCTCTGGTCTGAGACCGCCCTGCTGCTGCAACAGCGAGGCCACATCATCGGCGTCAACTATCAGTGGCAGCGGCGCTGTCCGCAGCGGCTCGCTGAGCTTCAAGCGCGGGGGGGCAAGTTCTTTTGGCGGCATGGCCTAGTCGATCAGGTGCAGCAAAAATTTACCAATACTCTGCCTTGGGAACAGCGTCATCGGCAATGGCTGCGACGCTTTGCGCCTGATTTTTGCCTGATTTCAGCCGGATCTCACACCGACAACATGAGTATTGGCGGCGTGGCCCATCGGCTAGGCATTCCCTTTGCCACCTTAGTCCACTGCGCCAACACCAGTCACTGGATTACAGAAGATACTCTAGAGCAGCACCGTCAAGCCTACCTGAACGCTCAGCGCTGCTATTTTGTGTCGCAGGAAAATCGAGACATTTTAGAAATTCATCTGGCAGCAAAGCTGCCCCAGGCTCAGGTGGTAGACAATCCGCTGCAAGTGACTCTGACTGAGCCGCTGCCCTGGCCTTCATCGAAGGTCTGGCAGCTAGCCTGCGTCGCTCGTTTAGGCTGCTGGCAGAAAGGGCAAGATTTGATCCTAGACGTGTTGAAACAGGCGAAATGGCGCGATCGCCCGCTGCAGGTCACTTTTTGGGGAGCCGATCAGGGCAATCAGAGCCAGTTAGAAGACCTCGTGCAGCTCTATGGCTTACAGTCACAGGTCAAATTTGGCGGCTTTGCTCAGCCTGAAACCATTTGGCGACAGAGCCACGCCCTGCTGCTACCGTCGCGCTATGAGGGGATGCCGATGGTGACGGCTGAAGCGATGCGGTGCGGGCGCATTGCCATTGTGACGGCTTGTGGCCGCAATCCAGACTGGGTAGATGAGGGAGAAACCGGATTTTTAGCGACTGCGCCTACCGTAGATTCCCTTGATCAGGCTTTAGAACGGGCCTGGGCCTGCCGCCAGCGCTGGCCACAGATGGGACACTTCGCGGCCCAGCGGATCCGCGATCGCTATAGCCCCGCTCCGATACCTGCATTTGCCGACGCCCTAGAAGCGTTGACCCAGTCATGACTCAGATTTACCAGAAAATTCGCGGGAGGGGCTGCCACCATGTCTAACCTAAAATCCAATCTGCTGCTGGAGACTCTAGAAAAAATCTGGCAGCCCCGCGATCGCATTGCCATGCTGCACTATGGTCGCTGTGGCAGCACGGTCTTAGGCGATTTGCTGGGCCAGCATCCGGATATTTTCTGGGACTCAGAGGTGTTTGAACGCCTGTATACCCAGCAGCTTTGGGAATCGCGCTGGCTGAAAGAGCCGCTGTCGCTGCTGCGGCTGCGGGTAGGGCTAGCCTGGCTCACCCGCAGGCAGTGCTACGGCTTTGAAACCAAGTGTCATCCGGCCTATCATCTGCGCAAAGCCATTTTGAATACGGTACCCGCCCAGTAA
>JAAHIC010000832.1 GCA_010671965.1 Leptolyngbya sp. SIO4C5 | reverse complement strand
ATGATTGGCTATTATTAGCACTGTCACTACGGGCATAAAAATGGGCTTCAGGTCATGTTCTGCGTGATTGAGATCCAGTCCGCCATGACTATAGGGGCAACGCAGATTCCTTCTGAGTAACCTTTGAAGGTGGCTAAAACCAGTTTGTCGCACTGAACTAGAGACCAGATATGAAGAAAGACATCACGCGCTATCGCAACATTGGTATTTTTGCCCACGTAGACGCGGGTAAGACCACTACAACCGAACGGATCCTGAAGCTCACCGGCAAAATTCACAAAATTGGTGAGGTGCACGAAGGTGCGGCAACGACAGACTTCATGGAGCAGGAGCAAGAGCGGGGAATTACGATTCAGTCCGCCGCCACCTCTTGCTTCTGGAAAGACTACCAGCTCAATATTATTGACACTCCTGGACACGTTGACTTCACCATCGAGGTGTATCGCTCTCTAAAAGTGCTAGATGGCGGCATTGGAGTTTTCTGTGGTTCTGGTGGGGTTGAGCCTCAGTCTGAAACCAACTGGCGCTATGCCAACGACTCCAAGGTGGCTCGGATCATCTACGTCAACAAGCTAGATCGTACCGGCGCTGACTTTTTCCGCGTGGTGAAGCAGGTAGACGAAGTGCTAGCGGCTAAGCCACTGGTAATGGTGCTGCCGATTGGCCGGGAAACTGACTTTGCCGGTGTGGTCGATCTGCTGACCCGTAAGGCTTGGATCTGGGATGACTCTGGCGACCCGATGAACTATGAAATTCAGGACGTGCCTGCAGACATGGTGGATCAGGTTGAGGCTTACCGGGAGCAGCTAGTTGAGCTAGCTGTTGAACAGGATGACGCCATGATGGAGAAGTATCTAGAAGGGGAAGAACTCTCTATCGACGAAATTAAGGGATGTATTCGTAAGGGCACCCGTGAACTGGCCTTCTTCCCTACTTACTGCGGTTCCTCCTTTAAAAATAAGGGGGTGCAGCTAGTGCTAGATGCTGTGGTTGACTATCTGCCCGATCCGACTGAGGTGAATCCTCAGCCCGAAATGGACTTGGAAGGCAATGAGACAGGCAATTACGCTTTTGTAGATGCCGATAAGCCGCTGCGATCGCTCGCCTTCAAAATCATGGACGATCGCTTTGGCGCGCTCACCTTTACTCGGATTTATTCTGGCACCGTCTCTAAGGGTGACAATATTCTCGACACTGCCACAGGCAAAACTGAGCGAGTTAGCCGTATTGTCGAGATGCACGCCAACTCTCGTGAAGAGGTAGACACTGCTCAAGCGGGCGACATTGTGGCACTGATTGGGATGAAGAACGTGCAGACCGGGCACACCCTCTGCGATCCAAAGAATCCAGCAACCCTGGAGCCGATGGTCTTCCCAGAGCCGGTAATCTCAATTGCCATCAAGCCTAAGAAGAAGGGCGATAACGAGAAGATGGCGATGGCCCTGAGCAAGATGGTACAGGAAGATCCTTCTTTCTACATGGAGACTGATGAAGAGAGCGGTGAAACCCTGATTAAGGGCATGGGTGAGCTGCACCTTGACATCAAAGTGGACATTCTCAGACGTACCTACGGCGTAGATGCTGAGATTGGCAAGCCCCAGGTGGCCTACCGTGAATCTATTACCAAACGTCTAGAAGACAGCTATACCCACAAGAAACAGTCGGGTGGTTCCGGTCAGTACGGCAAGATTGACTACGTTATCGAGCCGGGTGAACTAGGTAGTGGCTTTATCTTCGAGTCGAAGGTGACAGGCGGAAACGTGCCGCGTGAATTCTGGCCTGCTGTCCAGAAGGGCTTCCAAAGCAGCGTTGATAAGGGGCCATTAGCCGGTTTCCCGGTTGAAGATATCAAAGTAACGTTGACAGACGGAGCCTATCACCCGGTTGACTCCTCTGCGATCGCCTTTGAAATTGCGGCAAAAGCTGCCTATCGCCAGTCTGTGCCCAAGGCTAGCCCTCAGCTACTTGAGCCAATCATGAACGTAGACGTGTTTACGCCTGACGACTACATGGGTGATGTCATTGGCGACCTCAACCGTCGTCGCGGCATGATCAAGGCCCAAGAATCCGGCCCGACCGGCGTACGGATTAAAGCAGATGCGCCACTGAGCGAAATGTTTGGCTATATTGGCGACTTACGGACTATGACTTCAGGTCGCGGTCAGTTCTCTATGTCCTTCTCTCACTATGCCCCCTGCCCTAGCAACGTGGCTGAAGAGGTGATTAAAGAGACTAAGGAGCGTCAAGCAGCCCTAGCTTAGAATCACAGGATTAAAGGAGAAAGCTTGTTGGGTAGAGCATCAGCGAAACTCAACACTAACCTTGTTTCTGTGAGCTCCCTTCTATA
>JAAHIC010000831.1 GCA_010671965.1 Leptolyngbya sp. SIO4C5 | reverse complement strand
CAGACTCAGTCCCCAGAAATCAGCACTTGGGCAACTTTAGAACAGGAAATTATTGCAGAGCAAAACCAGGTACGGCAGGATCCGCAAAGCTATATTCCCTTGCTAGAATCTTGGCTAGCCCGCATGGATGCCCAAGGTAATATTCCTGGTGGCTGCGGTCCTCGCTGCACGTTGCGCACCAATGAAGGACGTCGCGCCGTCATAGAAGCCATTCAGTTTTTGCGAGACCAGCCATCTGTAGGCTCTCTCATCGACTCAGAAGCGATCGCTCAGGCAGCCAAAAGACAGGCCCAAGACCAAAGAAACGGTGCTACTGGTCATATCGGGGCTGATGGCAGCACGGTAGGCCAACGACTGACTCAAGCTGGCGTTAACTGGCAGTCAGTGGGTGAGAACATTGACTATGGTTCTCGCACCGCTGAAGCCGTAATCATGAGCCTGATTATTGATGATGGGGTGGCTAATCGAGGGCACCGCACTAATATGTTCAACCCTCGCTGGACAGCAGCTGGCGCTGGGTGTGGTGAACATGCTGTCTATCAAACCGTTTGTGTCATCAACTATGCTCAGACAAGCGATCGCTCTGCTAATGGTGACAATATCAACAGCATTCCTGGCATTCCTGCACCCGCTAGCGATAACCAGTTCCTAGTCATTAATCAAGGTACTGTTGACTTGCTCTCTCTAAAAATTGCAGGCATTGATGCCTTAGCAAGCACTTTAGCGCCCGGACAGACGCAGACAATCAGCTTAGACGCAAATGCGGCCTGCCAGGCAAACTTAACAATTCAGTTAGGCGGTAACTATCTGCCCCTTAACTGGGGCAACGTGCCGATTTGCGGCTCAGTGCTGACCGTGAATCAAGACAATCAGTTCAATCTGCAATATCGTTAACATCGTTAATTAGGCAACGCCTATCTCAAGTTGGACGTATTTACTCTCAGTCAGCGGTAAAGTGGGCCTAGCTTGGGAGATAGAAAGCATGGCTGAGAATCAAACAGATTTTTCTCAAAACATTGCCGAGGCGTTAGCTTCGGCGCAGCAGGCCGGTGAATTTGCTGCTGACTTTGCGGTTAAGGGGCTGCAGTGGATAGCAGGCACGGCCTCGAAGACCGTTACCGAGGCCAGCACCCAAGCTGAAGCCACAGCCCATAAGTCGGTTGAACAAACGACTGAGATTGCCGGGCAGCTAATTGCACCCATCCTTGACAATCCGCTGCTGCAGCTTATCTCTAAAATTCCTGGCCTAGGCTGGATGGGATCGCTAGGACAGGCCGATATCGAACAGGCAGAATTGGATGTTGAGCAGCTCAAACAGCAGCATCCATCTGAGAGCGCAGACGAGATTGCCCATCGCATCATTGTAGATACAGCCTTAAAGGCTGGAGGCATTGGCCTCATGACCAATATTATTCCTCCAGTGGCGATCGCTTTATTGGCCATTGATTTAGCCGCCACGACAAAGCTGCAGTCTGAGATGATTTACCGGATTGCCTATGCCTACGGTTTTCCGCTAGACAATCCGGCTAGGCGAGGAGAGGTGCTGACAATTTTTGGCCTTTCCCTGGGAGGATCTGGCTTACTCAAAACAGGTTTTAGTTTTGCTGAGATTATTCCTGGGGTCGGCGCTGTTGTCGGCGCTTCTAGCAACTTAGTTCTGCTGTACGGCTTAGGATATGCAGCTCGCCGCTTCTACCAAGCCAAGCAAAACGGTGAGTTTACCCAGCAGGACGCAGAAACTATTCAGCGTGACCAAGCCAAATACATGCAATCTATCACTGAGCAGCAGGCGGTCATGGATCAGATTACAGCCCACATGATTTTGGCCAGCTATCCAGAGCAGTCTTGGCCACAAATTTCTCAAGAACTGCAAAAGCTAGCTATTTCCGAGCAGTCAGCCCAAGCGATCGCAGACAATGCACGAGCACCCAAGCCACTAGAAGCTCTTTTACCAAAACTCGATCGGGAACTGGCAAAGCCCCTCGTTGAGCGCTGCGAACAGATTGCTGCACAGAGCGGAGAAATGACAGCTCAAAAAGAAGCTATTCTGAATACACTCTACAGCTATTTTGAATTGCAGCCCGTCTCCTACGGTTCTTAAACAGAGCGGCTAAGAACTGGAAAGCTGTTTAAAACTGTGATCGCTCTAACACTCTGAGCTATTGCGCTGAATCTAGGCTATGCGATCGCAGCTACCTTGTCAGATTCTGCCGCCGCTTCGTTTTCTTCGTTGCGAACCCGGTCTAAGTCTACATCTAGCACGGTCATCTTCAGTCCCGCTCTAGGCTGTCCATCACTGTTGGAAACGTATGGGCTTGGCTCGATGCTGCCTGTGCAAATAACTAAGGAAGTC
>JAAHIC010000830.1 GCA_010671965.1 Leptolyngbya sp. SIO4C5 | reverse complement strand
TCATCTGGTTATCCTATCGGCTTGTGAAACAGGGCTAGGCGGTAAAAACGCAGATGGTATTGAGATTAGCGGCGTCAGCTATTATTTCTTAAATAATGGAGTAAAAGCTGTCATTGCTTCTCTTTGGCGGGTAAATGACAACAGCACCAGTATGCTCATGCAGCGCTTCTATGAACTGCTCGCTTCTGGCGAGTTAACCAAAGCAGAAGCCTTACAACAAGCTCAACTCAGCCTGCTCCATAACAAAGATAGGGAAACACAGCCAGCGGCGGAGCGTTCCGCCGGTGCCCGACCAGCTTCTCGTGAAGGCTTCGATATTGCAGCAGCAGAGCCCGGCTACAGCCATCCCTACTACTGGGCACCGTTCATCCTCATCGGCAATGGAATGTAAGGTGATGTTCTAGACCTGTGGAATCAGGCAAAATCATAGGGAACATCTAGCGCCAATATTCTCATGGTTCTGGAACCCATCTGTTGCCCCGACTGTCACACCACCGATGTGGTCAAAAATGGTAAAAGTGCTGAAGGCAAACAGCGCTATCGCTGCCGCAACGCTGAGTGCAGCCGTGCTTCATTTATCCTCCACTATAGCCTACATCAGCAATTCTCAGTATGGCAATTCAGCTAGTGTTGGGTGGGATGTCTAGCTCTAGACCTTCGATCATGAAGGTCAGTAGATGATTCCAACTGTCAAAATACATGTAACGGGTCAACGCCCGCAGGTCATCAAAAAAGGTCTTACGTGTCGGCAAGTGAGATCGCAACAGCTTGTACTTTTGGTCGAGCAACTCCAGCAATGTATGGAACAGAAGAGACAGGATGTTCAGAGTTGCAAGCAGTGAGGAAAGGTGCTGCTTCCCGTGCCCGAAATTGTGTTCCAGGTTGTAGCCTTTAGTTTTAAGCGTGTTGTTATTCTCGTTTTCGACCTTCCAGCGTGCCCGTCCTGCTAGAACTATCTCTGCTACGTTTTCGTGGTTTAACAGGTGATTGGTCGCAAACGAATTTTTATACGTTACCTTCCCGTCAGGACGGCTCACGGTGACTTCACACCAGTTCACTAACAGAGCATCTTCACTATCTCTCAGGGGCACTCCATTGAGATAGCGGTAGGTATAAGTCTCCTCAACTTTGCCAGTCCACCGTTTTACGGTCACTGTCGGTAAGTCGATGCCCTCGAGATGTTCATTGAGGGTGATATGAGATTCTAGGCGACACACCAGGATGAAGTTGAAGCGTTGGTCTAAAAGCTGCTGGCAAAAGGGCTGGTGGCAATAGAGGTCATCGCCTAAAACAGTGACTTTCAGAGCTCTCAAGCGTGGCCCCTGCTGTGTCAACCAGCGTTTGGCAGCAGCATTCTCACAGTCCTGTTTGTCATGACCATCTTGCGGCACGATGAATTGGGGCACCAACGGAATCACATGAGCCTGCCCCGGACAGACGATGACCGGTGTAATGACGCTATGGAAATAGTGGGTCTCTCCCGACTTGAGGGTGCGCCTTGAACAGTTTGAGCAGTGGAGCTGGCTCGAACTGAAGTATTCGGTGCCATCGATGGCAATTAGCAGGGTATGTGCCACCGAACGGAAGTCCTCTAACTGCCCCTGCTGTTCTAACACCTGTAAGATTTCCTCAAACACAGGAAAAACATGCTCAGGGGTCACCGGGTCTAACAGGCCCCGGATTTGGTTGTCGCTTGGGATCTGATGGACACCAAACAGGCTTTGGGCATTACTTTTGCCTTTGCTGCCCTCCATCATGCGCTGATACGCCAGAAATGAAGGAGTTTGGGTGAAGAACACGCTAAACGCGCTCAAGGCTGCATCTTCCATCCCATAACGGGTATTCTTGCCCGTGCGTTTGTCCGGTAGCGAGGACAGTCGCTGGCGAAAAGAACCGACTATTGTGTCAAACAACCCTCGTTCTTTCAACAGTTCTAGCTCTCTCGGCTCTCTCAGATGTCCTTACAATACAGACATTCCCAGGACTTGAACAACTTTTCGCCATACTGAGAATTGCTGAGCCTACATTCCGCAGGTTGCTTTTAGTTTTTGATTGTGCATTCGATTTTCAATCCTTGAAACGTCCAAGACTCGTTCTGAACAGGTGCGATTCTGGGCGACCAAACATTGCTGATTGTAAAGTGATGCAGATGGAATCTGGAAAGTCCGATTATTCAAAACTCTCTCTGTTGAAAGCTTTCGAGCGCTCCTGATTGGAATGCATACAGAAAATTATCTGTCAACCTGCGGAATGTAGGCTCAGCAATTCTCAGTATGGCGAAAAGTTGTTCAAGTCCTGGGAATGTCTGTATTGTAAGGACATCTGAGAGAGCCGAGAGAGCTAGAACTGTTGAAAGAACGAGGGTT
>JAAHIC010000083.1 GCA_010671965.1 Leptolyngbya sp. SIO4C5 | reverse complement strand
GTCGCCCGCTGCAAAGAGTCCACCATTGAGGGCACCCGCCCGGTCACTTCAACCCCTGGCAGCGTGGCTAATGCCTGCACTTTAGCCACGGGTCGCGCTCCCACCAGACTCAGCGCCGCTGCCGGGTAGCGCTGGCGGAGCAGGGGAAACACCTCCTGAGCAAAGAAACAGGCTGCATCAATATTGTGAGAGGCATCCATCGCCCCAATGAACACCAGCCGCTGGCCGCCTGGATCCTGAGAGCGAGAGGGAAAAGCCGTGAGGTCAACGCCGTTGGACACAATTTCCACCTGAGCCTCCGGCACTAGCTGCAAAATCTGACGGCGATCGTCCGGCGTCGTCACCACTAAACGAGCAAATTTGCGGCAGTAGCGTCGCTCATAGCGAGCTAGCAGCGGTAAATAAAGGCGATCGCGCAGCGGCTTTTCAGTCGCCCCATGTTCCAGATGGTTGCGCACCCAGCCATAAACTGAGCTGTGGATATCGACAACGGTGCGTATTTGCTGGCGAAACTTAGGCCGCACGTAAATCTCATTGACGCTGTGTTCACAGACAATCACGTCGTATTTGCCGGTTGCTACGGCCCTATCCACCCAGTCCTGTACGGCAGGCACGTGGCGGTAAGCGACGCTGGGCGGCGTTGAAGTGGCTAAAAAGCGGCTAAAACGTCCCGCCTGACGGAGCAAACCTGTTAAGGACTTGGCTGAGGTCGGCTGCTGAGGAGACGGTAAAATCTCTAAGTGCGTCACCCAGTCCCGCAGCGCCGCAATTTCCTCTGAGGTAACGGCTCGCTGACAGTGGGTGAGCAGCGTCACCTCATGCTTGGCCTGCAGATGCTTCAGCAGATTAAACGTTCTAGTCTCAGCCCCGCCATAGGTGGGCGGATAGGGGAACGTATTAAGCGACAGCATCAAAATTTTCATGTTAGATCCTCGCAGGTAGAAACCGGAGACAGCCAGACAATCTCTCTAGCTGCCGCGGGTAGTTGGGCCTGCCGCTGACCGACCGAGTGAGCATAGGCACAGTACAGTCCTAAAGGAGCCATCACTAGCTCCACCGCTGAGCCGCTACCCGCCAGCTGCCTGAAAGCCGCCTGGGGCAGTTCTTTCACTAGCCAGCGCAAAAGCTGATGGCGAATTTCCTGACGGCTGAGCGATCGCGCTAGTTCTACGCCATGAAGCTGATGCAGAAACTGGTTGGAGCGGCCATAGCGGTGCCACTGGCGGTAGAGTTCTGCCAGCGAGGTGCGATGGCGGTGCTGTACGATGGCGCTTTCAACAAACTGGAGCTGCCAGCCCTGGTGCTGTATCCGCCAGCACAGGTCGGCGTCGCCGCCGGTGGTCAAATAGGGACGAAATAGCCCCGCCTGCGCAAAAGCCTTGGCTCTTACTGCTAAATTTGCGGTTTGTCCGTAGGGGCAGAAGGCATGGGCTAGGGTATGGCGCTGGGACAGTAGCTGCTTGCGCTCGGCATATTGCTCTAGCCAGGTGTGTCCTGGAAAGGCTTCAACCTCACCCACGGCTAAACCCATCTGTGGATTTTGAAAGGGCTGTACCAGATTGATTAGCCACTCTGGCTGGGGGCAGCAGTCAGCGTCGGTAAAGGCTAAAATCTCGCCCCGCGCGGCCCGAATTCCCCGATTGCGGGCGGCATAAGAACTCTGAATTTCGGTTTCCTGTAGTAACCGGAGATGCCCGTTCTGAGCCTGAGCCTGAGCGGCAGCTGTCTGGATCAAATCTGCGGTGCGATCGCGGCTGGCATTGTCTACTAGCAAATATTCCACCCGATTGGGCGGATAGGTTTGCTGCAGCAGCCGGGGTAATAGCTCCGGCAAGTCACGCTCGCCGTTGTACACGGGCACAATCACCGAAACTTGAGGCAGCTTCGAGGTAGGATAGCGGCAAGCATCGACGTTAGAAGACATAGTTTTTGACGGCCTCAACCCGGACAGCGTTTGAGCCTTCTCCTGATTTTCCATCGCGATCGCAGCCTAGATCAGCTTCAGGCTGTAGCTACCAATCATCCGTATTCTCTCTGAGGATACCCGTCTAGGAGCTAACAGCACCTTCAGCGATCGCTCATTTCAGCCAGAGACAGCGAGGGTTCACGGTCTGAGGCAGCTGCCAGTCTGCCCTGACTAGTCAATTCGCTCTAGCTGCCACAAGATTTGGTTGCCCTCACGCCGTACCCGCGCCACCGTCCAGTTACGCCAGGCCCAGTATTCTCCTCGACTGGTGACGGCACTGGCGTTAACGTCCATGAGGTCGGCCAGTTCCGAACTGGTAATCAAATAACCCTGTTTAGCAATTTCATCAGCCATGTGAAGCGTTTCAACCACGTTGCGGAGATTAGCAACCCTAGCTTCCCGCGAGGCTGAATCCAAGCTTTCAGAAATTTGAGGGTCACTTACGTCTGTCATAGCTAAACTAGCTGCACTTGTAGGAAACAACTGTTCTGATTTTATCTCTGGTGAGAGTTTTTTGCTTTCGGCGGCAGCCAAAGGCTTGCCATTACTGGCGGCTGACCGCGATCGCTGCTGCAGAACAATGGGCTGATTGGCCGCAAAAGCGCGGGCAATCTCATCGCAGCGCTCGTTCCCCGCAATGCCCGCGTGACCTTTGACATAGCGCCAGTCTACGGGCTGTCCCAGGTGCTGCTGCGCCTGCTGGTTGAGCTGGCCAAGCTGCTGCCACAGATCGCGGTTAAGCACAGGCTTACCGGCAGCGGTTTTCCAGCCCTTTTTCTCCCAGCCGCGAATCCACTGGGTAATTCCCTTTTTGACGTACTCGCTATCGGTATAAAGGGTTACGGGTTCACCAGTATCGTGCTGCACAAGAAACTCTAGCGCCGCGATCGCCGCCTGAAGTTCCATGCGGTTGTTGGTGGTTTGGCTGTCCCTGCCGCCTAGCTCGTGATAGGTTTCGCTGCCGCGTCCTAGAACAACACCCCACCCTCCTGGCCCCGGATTGCCTGAGCAGGCTCCGTCTGTGTAAATTGTGTCGATTGGAAATGATTGAGACATATGGCAAACTCAAAACAATTCCTCACCCTAGATGAGGCGAGGAATAGGCAGAACCTATTAATATCATCGTCAAAAGTCAATTTGAGAAACTTTGACTGTGGCTAAAGCTATCGCACCTGCATGTGCACCGCTTCAGAGAGGGTCGGAATTTCTGCATAGCGACCCATCAAGGACTGGGCTACAGAATAAACCACTGCCGCGATCATGCCCAAGAAAATCACGTTCGACAGAGTCTGCACTAGCAGTCCTTCACCCAGAGAACCTGACAGCAGACCGAAGACTAACTGACAGACAAACAGAATAATATCCAACAGAATGGCCTGCATCGTGTTGAAGCGAATAAAGTGGCTGATATCCGGGTTTCTCACCACTAAGAAGAACAGCAAGAAAAAGATAATAATGCCTGCGAACGGAAAGCTGTAGACTGCCAAGAAGGGAGTCAGGGGCACTAGCAGCAGTTGCACAATGGGAAAATCTCGGAAGATAAAAGCGCCAAAGCCAATACCGTAAATTAGGGGCAGCAGGTAGGGTAAAGCTGCAAAAATTCTGTCTGAGACGGTTGCCGTTCCACGCCAGCTCATAGAGTTAGTGGCTCCTTGATAAAGTTTAACTTTTGGGTAACTCGATTATAGGCAATCCGCCGTGAGGCGAACATCGCCCAGTTGTTAGAGTCAGCAGACAACTGTGATGCTGAGCTACTCGATATTAGCGACGCGGAATCCCATCTGGCACTCGTACTGTTCGGGCTGAGCTTCAGAAAGCCTTTCTACCAAACGCCCACAGCGTAACCGTCCCTGCCGCCAGCGAGGCTGCCCCATCTGATCGGCCATTAAACAGCTCTGACACACTTTCTGAGGAAGCAGGAGCTGGTCATCCATCACAATAACCAACATACGCGACACCCCCAAGTCACTTACAGGCAGGATTATGCTCTAATCCAATTGTAAATCACCCCTTAGGTGGTGTTGTAGTAGAGCATACACAGCTTAACTCCTGCCTCAATTTGCCGCCGGGGTTTGACCAGCCGGGATGAAGCCGTTCTCGTGTGCCCTCATCCATCGAGTGAGGTTTGGAGGCGGAAACTGCTCGCCCATGGAGCATCGCCGCCTCTGCCTGCCTTCGTTTTTTGAGGTCTATCTTGCTGCCAACCCTAAAGCCAATAGAGGCTTAGTCTTTTTGACGAGAAGCTGACGCTTGCTTGCGGGTAGGCCGGCTTGATCCTTTCCGAATGGGAGCAGCCGGACTGCTAGATTCTTCCTGGTGCTCTGGCTGAGCATCTACCCGCATCCAAGCCGGACGGGTCTGGTCGTAGGCCATTTGCAACGCGGCGGCGGCGATAGTGCGCAAATCGTAGCTCTCGTTGAGCTGAGAAACGATGGGCAAGAAGGAGGCCATCCGCTCTCCGGTAATGGCTTCTTGTACCTGAGTTTGCAGCTTTTCTAAATGGCGAGCAGCAATCTCCGCCCGGGTAGGAATTTTACCGAAGCTTAGCTTTTGGCGAACGTGCCGCTCAATTTGGCGCAGCTTGTACTTCTCTAGCGGATGTACTAAAGAGATCGCGACGCCTTCTTTGCCTGCTCGTCCGGTACGGCCAATCCGGTGAACATAGTTTTCAGGGCTATCAGGCAGTTCGTAGTTGATTACGTGGGTCAAATCGTCTACGTGCAGCCCTCGTGCTGCAATGTCGGTGGCAACGACCCAGCGAACCTGGCGCTGTCGGAACCGCAGCAGTAGCCGCTCCCGCTGAGACTGAGTGAGATCGCCGTGATATTCATCGACGCTATGGCCTGCCGCCTGAAGCTGGCGGGTCAGCTCGGCTGCGGTGCGCCGGGTGCGTACGAAAATAATGGCAGAATCGGGATCTTCCATCTCTAAAATGGGACGCAGGGCGCGGGACTTGTTCCAGCCACGGGGCAGCACATAGGCGACCTGATTGATCCGAGTAGGAGCTGCTTTGGGCTGCTCAACGGTGACGGTGATGGGCGATCGCAGAAACTTAGCGGCCAGTTCCCGTACGGCAGTCTCCATCGTGGCGGAGAAAAAGGCGGTTTGGCGCTCCGAAGGCGCCTGGTTCAAAATTTTCTCAACGTCTTGAATAAAGCCCATGTTGAGCATTTCGTCGGCTTCATCCAGTACTAGCCAGTTGAGCTGATTGAGCTGCAGCGATCCCCGCTGCAGCAGGTCTAAAACCCGCCCTGGGGTACCGACGACAATCTGGCAGCCTTTGCGCAGACGGGAAATTTGGCGATCGATAGACTGACCGCCATAGATTGCCAAAGTGTAGACCCGTCGGTCTTCGCTGAAATTGCGAATAGCCTGACAGACCTGAACGGCTAGCTCGCGCGTGGGCGTCAAAATCAGAGCCTGAACCGCTGAATTTTTGGGATCGACCTGCTCTAGAATAGGCAGCGAAAACGCAGCGGTCTTACCTGTGCCGGTATGGGCCTGACCCACAACGTCCCGGCCTGCTAGCAGATGGGGAATAGCCTGAGCTTGAATCGGCGTCGGGGTCGTAAAGCCGATCTTTTCAAGTTTGTTAACTTGCGTCTCAGATAGGCCGAGGCTTGTAAAAGAAAGGGTCATTGAATCTCCTTGTGAATCGGTAATAATTTTTGAGGACAAAAGCGTTTGAGTTAGGGGACGACAGAGCCAAACAAGTCGTAGGTATCCGCTGCTTGAATTGCCACAGACGTTAGCTGCCCTAATGCCGCTGCGCCTTTGACATAAACTAGACCGTCCACATCAGGAGCAAAACGAGCCGATCGCCCGATTAGCTCACCCGTTGCGGGGTTTTCTTGCTCAATGAGAACATCGACAACTTTGCCAATTTCGGCCTGATTGCGCCGAAACGAAACTTCTTGCTGAGCCAGCATCAGCCGCTGACGACGCTCATCCATCACCGCCTGGGGGATCTGATTGGGCAAACTGTAGGCAGGTGTCCCCACTTCTGGCGAAAAGGTAAACACACCCACATGGTCAAACTGATGCCGCTCTACAAACTGCAGCAGATGCTGAAAATGGGCCTCAGTTTCTCCCGGAAAGCCAACGATGAAAGTCGTCCGCATCACCGCGTTGGGCAGGGCCGTTTTCAGCCGCTCAATCAGGGTGTCATTCACCCGTCCCTGCCAGGGACGATTCATTGCCCGCAGCATGTCTGGATGAGAGTGCTGCAGCGGCAGATCTAAATAGGGGAGGACGTTGGGCGTTTCCTGAATAGCGGCAATCACCGCCGGAGTCAGACCCGTGGGATAGGCATAGTGCATCCGAATCCAAGGTACGTCCACTTTGCCCAATGCCCGCAACAGCTCAGCTAGCTTTGGCTCTCCGTAGATGTCGGCCCCATAATTAGTCGTGATTTGGGAAATCAGAACAATTTCCTGAACTCCTTCTGCCGCTAGCTGCTCAGCTTCAGCCACGATAGACTCAATCGGACGCGATCGCTGATCCCCGCGCAGATGAGGAATGATGCAAAAAGCGCAGCGATAGTTACAGCCCTCAGCCACGCGCACGTAGGCCACGCCCTCTGAGGTCGTGCGATAGCGGGGTACGGTTTCGTCAGCAATGTAGGTGGGTTCTGCCGAAACAACTTTGACCCGCTCTCCAGCTTCGGCCCGCTCAATCACTTCCACGATACGGTGGTAGTCGCCTGTGCCCACGAGGGCCACGGCTTCCGGCAGTTCCTCTAGCAAATCATCCTTGAAATGTTGAGCCAAACAGCCCGTAATCACTACTTTTTTATCGGCTTCAGCTAGCTCCACTAAAGTCCGCACGGACTCTTCGCGGGCGGATTCAATAAAGCTGCAGGTATTGACAATAACGTAGTCGGCTAGCTCCTCACTTGTATCGACGCCATAGCCTGCTTTCACTAGCAGACCTAGCATATGTTCAGTATCCACTCGATTTTTCTCACAGCCCAAGTGAGCAACCGCAATCGTCGGCTTATGACCCATAAAAGAACCAATACAATAATCGAATTCTTGATCCCAGCGCTGCCCCAAATCAGCCAATATCTGAAACAAAATCTTGACCGAGTTTGAGACTCAGAAGCGGATAGCGCCTTGCAGAAGTGTTTGATACCCTTTGGTTCAACACTCTATTTATAAAATGCGGCAGTGTTTGCCGGCGCCTTAAGCTGCCTCAAAGCCAGTTAAAACTGCTTCACAAGCATAGAAGGCAAGACTATCCAGCCTTGGTGCTTTATCATAACATATCTAAACATTATCGCGGCGCGAGTGAACTGAATTTGTTGACCCCTGAGCGGCCAAACGAAAGCTTCTTGGGATCGAGCAGTTGCAGAAATTAGAGTCTACCGTTGTTAAGGTAAATTGAGATTGAGAGAAAAAGGCGCTTTTTGCCCTTCTTCTTTGTTTATGTCATTAAGATTCAGTGCCAAGTCCGAAATTTGAAGACACCAGTGGACTTAAACCAGATTTTTCAGACTCCCAACCCAATCATTGGCGTCGTTCACCTTTTGCCGCTGCCAACCTCGGCGCGCTGGCAGGGAAATTTGCAGGCCGTTGTTGCTCGCGCTGAGCAGGAGGCAACTGCTCTGGCCTCCGGCGGGGTTGATGGCTTAGTCATCGAGAATTTCTTTGATGCTCCTTTTACAAAAGAGCAGGTTGATCCCGCCATTGTCAGCGCCATGAGCCTGATTGTGCAACGGCTGATGCAAATTGTGGCCCTGCCTGTGGGAATCAACGTGCTGCGCAACGATGCCCGCAGCGCGCTGGCGATCGCTACCTGTGTTGAAGCAGCCTTTATTCGGGTCAATGTTTTGACCGGGGTCATGGCCACCGACCAGGGATTGATCGAAGGACAGGCCCATCAGATCATGCGCTACCGGCGAGAGCTGGGGAGCGATGTCAAGATTTTAGCTGACGTTCTCGTGAAACATGCCCGGCCATTGGGGTCGCCAAATTTGACCACGGCTGTGCAAGAAACGATTGAGCGAGGGCTAGCCGATGGCGTCATTTTATCGGGCTGGGCCACGGGCAGTCCGCCCAGCCTAGAAGACTTAGAACTCGCTAAAGCGGCGGCGGGTGATACGCCCGTCCTGATTGGCAGCGGGGCTGACTGGGAGAATATTCCCAAGCTGATGCAGGCCGCAGACGGCGTGATTGTTTCGAGTTCTCTGAAGCGCCACGGCAAAATTGATCAGCCTATCGATCCAATTCGGGTGAGTCAGTTTGTGGAAGCCACTCACCGCAGCATTGCCATGAAGCAGGAGACGAATACGCTATCGGCTGTGCCAATTGGTTCTGAGCTTTAGCAGGTGGAAGAGTTTGCTAATCTTTGGAGAACTGGCAAAACCCTATTTTTCCGGCCTAAACTGGTTAAGGCAGAATAGAAACAGTCAATATAGAGTGCTACTTTGATGGCTCAGGGTTCAATTGAGTTTGCTCCCGCAGATTCAAGCCGCTGCCGCCGTTTCAGACTGAAATTTATCGGATAGGACGCTAAATTTTTTAGGTGATTTTGATATGAGACGCCGCCGTCAGGAAGATCGCTGGATACACCGCTGGGCTAGACCCCTAATCGCTACGATCGCCGCGATTGGCGCTACGGGAACAGCCTATTTAACCGTCGTTAAATTTATGGGCGGCGAGGCAGCCTGCCCGACCGCAGGCTGCGATCGCGTTCTCTCTAGTCCCTACGCAGAGATTTTCGGCCTGCCGCTGACGCTTTTTGGCTTTGCCGCCTACTTGAGCATGGCAATTCTGGCGATCGCGCCTTTGGTCATCAATCCAGAGTCGAATAAGGAACTCCGGCAAAAAGTCCATGACTGGACTCGCTTCTTGCTCTTTGTCGGTGCTGTCGGCATGGTAATTTTCAGCGGCTACCTGATGTACCTGCTGGCCTTTGAAATTAAAGCCTTGTGCCTGTACTGCCTCACCTCTGCCGTATTTACGGTTTTGATGCTAGGACTGACGCTGTTAGGGCACCGATGGGAAGATACCGGGCAGCTCATGTTTACCGGGCTAATTGTGGCGGTAGTGGCCTTGGTCGGAACCCTGGGGGTTTATGCACCCGTCAACGGCGGCGGCACTACGGCTTCTGCAGCCGGCGAAGCAGGCCCCGCTGTCACCACCACTTCTGGCGAGGCAGAGCTAGGCTTAGCCCGTCACCTGACGGCGATTGGAGCCAAGAAATACGGTGCCTGGTGGTGCCCGCACTGTCACGACCAAAAGCAGCTCTTTGGTAAAGAGGCAGCCGCAGAAATTCCCTATGTTGAGTGCGATCCCCAAGGGGTGAATCCCCAAACTGATCTTTGCCAGTCAGTTTCGCAGATCCAAGGATTTCCCACCTGGGAAATCAACGGTGAGTTCTATTCGGGTACTCAGAGTCTAGAAACGCTGGCCGATGCCTCCGGCTATGAAGGCCCTCGGGACTTCAGAAACCAGAGATAGCGGTTCTTGGCTGTGACTGATATCCGCGTGGCTGTGATCTTGATTACGCTAAACTTTCTGGCTGATCACGGGAATGCTTCTCCATCTGAGGCATAACTGGGGGAGATTCCTCTAGCGGCAGCTTTCATGGCAAAACTTCACAGCCTGCGCTTTACAACCGTCCTTCATGCGATCGCCTTCACTGCCATCTTCTACTTTCTTTCTAGCTATCTACAGACTGACTTGTTTGAGCTAGGCGAGCCGCTGACGTCAGACCTACAGACTCTGGAGTGGCCTTTGCCCTAAGCCGGTAAGTCAGGCGCTATCGGCTCAGAGCGCCAATAGCGATCGCCTTGAACCAGCGTATGTGCTTGCCAGTCTGGGGCTGCCTGCGGAAAGTCACAGCGATAGTGACCGCCCCGGCTTTCAGTCCGAAAAGCGGCGCTGCGCAGAATTAGCCAGGCAATATCTAGCAGATTACGCAGTTCGCCCCACTGCCGCAAAAGCTGCCCCGCTTCGGCTGAGAGCTTGAGGCCCTCGCCCGGCTGGAGTTGGGCCATGAAGTGACTTAGCTCGGAATGGATGAGCTGCTGGCGCCAGTCTTGCACCTGGGCGATCGCCGCCGCTAGGGTTTCCTGCTCGCGCGAAATTCCGGCGCTTTGCCAAATGAGGGCGGGCAGAGCCTGACGCCAGTGCTGTAGCTGTTCGGCCTGGGCCTGAAAATGCTGAGGCAATTTTTGATAGCTGGGCTGGGGGCGATCGCCTAGCTGGCTTGGTAGCTGGAGGTTTCGGAGCTGCGCCCCAAAGACAAGGCATTCCAGTAAAGAGTTACTGGCGAGGCGATTGGCCCCGTGAACCCCCGTGCTGGCATTTTCCCCCACCGCATAGAGACCAGTTAAAGTCGTGCGGCTATCTAGGTGCGTAAAGATGCCCCCCATCCAGTAGTGGGCCGCTGGGGAAACCGGAACTGGCTGCTCAAAGACGTTGATATCCCAGTGCTGGCAGACCTGAATGATGTTGGGAAAACGATGGCGAATGCGCTCAGCCTCAATCGGTCGTAGATCTAGCCAAACCACTGCTTCTGCTGGCTGCGCTTCGGTTTGCTGCAGATGACTAAAAATGGCGCGACTGACCACGTCGCGCGGGGCTAGTTCCCCTTTGGGATGATAGTCAAAAGCAAAGCGATGACCTGTTTTATCGACTAAGTGCGCCCCTTCTCCCCGTACGGCTTCGCTGATCAGGAATCGAGGTGCTCCGGCTTTGGTCAGCGCCGTCGGATGAAACTGGACAAACTCCAGATCCCGCAGCAGCGCCGCCGCCCGCCACGCCATTGCTACGCCATCGCCGGTACTGGCTGAGGGATTAGTGGTTTGGGCAAACACCTGACCTCCGCCCCCGGTTGCTAAGACCACAGCCCGGGCGGCAATCCAGCAA
>JAAHIC010000829.1 GCA_010671965.1 Leptolyngbya sp. SIO4C5 | reverse complement strand
AAAGAATATATAAAAAACTCAGATAAGAGAAAATTATCTTGATACAAGCATGAGTTATCAGAGCGATTAACAAAACTCAAGTAGACATTGCAAACAGCGAGCATTCATCTATGTTCTAAGTATTCCGGTTGGAATGGCTACAGCCACTTACTAACAGTAAAATAGCGCTGACAAGTGAGGTGCTGTGGCGGCTGAGCTGACCTTTTAGTAAGTTCTTAATTTTTTACTTGCCCCACGGGGATCAAATAGGGTAAATTCTTGACTTATAGCTGTGTGTCTGCAGCTTGCTCTGTTCCCAAAAATTTAGCTGTGCGGTGCCGGACGTTGTTAGCGCAACCCCCGACACCTGACCCCCAAGTCTGAAGCAACCAGTCTCGGAGGCTGAGTATTATGGTACTCGTGGCCGTCCCGTGCTGTATATGGTTGGGGCGGCTTGATTTTTGAGGATCCTGTCCTATTTGTTGGAGGAATCCCTCAAAATGCTACATATACCATTTGTTTCGTCCGCCTACCCCGGCGAGGCGACCTGTCCGCTGCGCCTGACGATTCCCCGCGCTCGTCCGGAGCGGGAGCGGATTCGTCATATCGTGATGGGGTCGCGCGAAGGGGTGGATCTGACGGTCAATACTCTAGACGTGCTGAACTATGCGGAACAGCGGGCCTGGAGTGAGCCGATCCTCATCCCGGAGCGGGGACTGTTGCTGACCCCGGAGCAGGGAGAGGTGTTTAGGTATCTCATTCGCTACCGCTCTGCGCGGTAGGTGAAGGCATCTAGGGATCGGTTTTTACAGTAGAAGCGGTATGGCTTCGCAAACATGGAAAAAATCGATCCCTGGAGGTGAAGCTAGAAGGAACATCATGTCTAGCGCGACTCATGGGGGGTGAGAAGCTACGTAGTGAACTAACTGCTAAAGAGTTTGCTATGAATCAACAGCCAGTATTTCTGCATTCCTAGCTGTTCTTACAGGGTGTCCTGAAAGCTTTCATCCTGTGAAAGGCTGCTGACTATAACTTAAGCCTGCGATCGTGCTGTGTTTCCATCCTAAACCCCCTTTTCATCCTGTAAAGATTTTATGAAAATGGGACAACTCTTTATCTCAGCTTTGGAATTGAACTGTTTGACTCTGTATGTTTACCTATAGCGTCAGACAACTGGGTATTTATGACAACCTCAAACCTATCTCCAACCTGCTCACAATTTCTCAAGCAGCAGCTAGTTAGAGCTTTGACAGGTATTTTAGCCGCAAGTAGCTTGAGTCTCTTGTCAACTCCGGGAGCGATCGCGGCCAGCTTTAGTTTGACTAAGGTTGTTGATAGTCAAGATTTCTTTCCTGATACGCCTTTTGCCTCTATTGATTCCTATTTCGAGCCTGCAATAGATAACCGAGGTAATATTGCCGTTATTGCTAATTCACAAGAACTTTACCGTATTCCATTTTCAGGTATCCCAGAGCAAATAGTTGGGGGGGCTACGCCGATTCTTGATCCATTAAATGACTTTAACCGGTTACGTTTTCCTGATATTGAAGCTGACATACTCTTCTTTTATGGCGACACAGCATCTGGAGATGGTATCTTCAAGGCCACAGTCAACGGACAAGTTACGCCTTTAGTTGGTCCTGATGACACTTTACCGGGACTGACAGAAAATCAACAGCGATCTATTACTTCAATTTTCGGTAGCGATGGCAAAAACGTTTCGTTAACTGCAAGAACTGTCGGAGGATCGAGCTCAGCTAGTGCAGTTTATTCAATCAACAATGGTTTGCTTCAGGTGGTTGCAGATAGTAATACCCTGATTCCTAATGAAACTGATAGATTTGATCTCTTTACTCTCAGCGATATTAGTGGTCAAAATGTCTTATTTAGCGGGAAAAAAAATGGCGGACAACAAGGTATCTATCTAAGCCGCAATGGCGTTTTAGAGACCGTTATTGATAATACAACGCCTATTCCCAATGGCCCAGGAACGTTTCGGATTTCAGTACCGGCTCCACCAAATCCTAAAAATCCGTCCCCGTTTCCATCTCCGTCCACTTTAGTTAGCTGGCTGTCTCTGGATAACGACAGGTACACATTTACGGCTTTTGATGCGAATGGAGAGTTTGGTGGACTTTATACGAATTTAGGCGGAACACTGCGCCCTGTCTTTGATACCAATACGCTAATTCCTGGTATGACGGACACTTTTTCTCTGGTGGGTTCTGGACTCGATCCGGTTAGCTCTTTAGCATTTCCTGCTATAGCTGTAGCCACTTTTATTAGGACGCTGCCTGCCTAAGAACGTCCTCCATCGCCGTGCGCAAATTGGCTGACAACGCGAACTGCTTGCGAATCCGGCTTTTCAGCCAGGCCCAACACTTTTCAA
>JAAHIC010000828.1 GCA_010671965.1 Leptolyngbya sp. SIO4C5 | reverse complement strand
AACGCACCCTACAAGAGCTGGCGATCGCTTAAGAAATTCGCGCTGGGGTGGGCCTCGCCCGCCTCAGACAACTCGCTCAGCTATTCTCTCATCCCAGTTCTGTGAACTAGCGCTACATATCGGTGCCTAACGACTACACCTGTGTCTACTAGACAAGGTGCAGGTAAACTTGTGTTGCCAATGGGGTCGTAGCTCATAAATTTGTAAGAATGCGGCGGCTAAATGAACTCGGCATTCAGGATCAACAATCTGTAAACAGGTCTAAATCCACGATAATCGAATTTTGCCGTTTGATCCCCTCTAAATAGAATTTTGTTAAGTGAGATACGTCAATTGTGGCAACTTTAGCGGGATGTCGAACTCAGCCAAAACACGGAAACTCCAGCTAGTTTTATACTTTGGTGAGCCGATTAATCATCCTTATTAAATAAGGGCTAAGTAGGCGACTAAATTATTTGTAGGATGGGTAAAGCTCTCCGGGCATGGCTGTGCTAAAGCGACAGCGTAACCCACGCGGGCGTTGGTTTATTGCCTCCGGCAAGGCTACGCCAGCGTTCCTCAACCGCACCCTACATTTACTCATGTTCAACTGCGCCTACTTACTTAGCGGCTGTGCTGAATTCAAGGTTTAACAATCTGTAAGCTCAAGTCTGCCGGGCAGTTGGCACTAGCGCAGCTAGGCGGCGCCCTTGTCTTTTATACGACTCTGCCACTGCCTCAAAACTGGCCACTAGATTTTTTTAGAATTGCTCGGTTTGCCCCCCTGATTGGTTTGCTGATAGGAGGCGGTTTAGGACTGATAGATTTTGGCCTCTTGCAGCTAGAGCTGCCGCTGCTAACTCGGAGCGTCCTGGTAGTGGCTATTTGGCTCGCGTTTACAGGTGGGCTGCACCTTGACGGGGCTATGGATACGGCTGATGGCCTCGCCGTTCAAGATCCTCGGAAACGATTGACGGTGATGGCGGACAGCGTTACTGGTGCTTTTGGGGCGATGACGGCAGTGGTGCTTATTGGTTTAAAGGTGGCGGCTCTTAGTGAACTCGCCTTAGACCGCTGGCTAGCCTTGATGATAGTAGCGGGCTGGGGCCGCTGGGGACAGGTCTTAGCGATCGCCATCTATCCCTACCTCAAACCCACGGGTAAGGGGGCGTTCCATAAGCGACACATCCGTTTTCCCTGGGATTTGTTGCCGGGCCTGCTAGCCTTGATGCTTTTGGGACTGGGACAGTGGGCGATCGCCCCTAGTCTAGGTTGGCAAATCCTAGCCAATCATTTAGCGGGCTTAGCGATCGCTCTGCTGACGGGGGCCTGGCTCAACTACAGGCTGGGCGGACACACCGGCGACACCTACGGGGCCGTGGTGGAGTGGACAGAAGCCCTGCTGCTCTGCTGGCTAAGTCGCGGCTAGAAAAACAAGCACTAGGATAAAGAAAGATCTCTCAATCGCTTCTATGGCACAGGTTGTCTTAATTGCCGGGTTTGAGTCTTTCAATGCCGATCTCTACCGACAGGCCGCAGAACTAGCGCGATCGCGCTGCCCACAGCTAACAATAGACGTTTTTAGCGATCGCGATTTGACTGCTCAGCCGGAGGCCATCGCCGCTGCCCTTGCCAGCGCTGACGTTTTCTTTGCCAGCCTCATTTTTGACTACGATCAGGTGCTCTGGCTGCGCGATCGCGTCCAGCAAATTCCCATTCGCCTGGTGTTCGAGTCCGCCTTGGAGCTGATGGCGTTGACCCAGCTTGGCAAGTTTGTCATCGGTGCTAAGCCCAAGGGCATGCCCAAGCCGGTGCAGTTCATCCTCAGCAAGTTCGGCAGCGGTAAGGAAGAGGATAAGCTGGCGGGCTACCTCAGCTTTTTGAAAGTCGGCCCCAAGCTGCTGAAGTATATCCCGGCCCGCAAAGTTCAAGACTTGCGCAACTGGCTAATTGTCTATGGCTATTGGAACGCAGGCGGTACGGAAAACGTGGCGGCAATGCTGTGGTACCTGGCTCAGCAGTATTTGAGCTTAGAAGTGGGTGAAATTCCGGCGGCGATCGATATTCCGGCGATGGGGCTGCTGCATCCAGACTATCAAGGGTATTTTGAGTCGCCAGTGGCGTATTTGAACTGGTATGGGAACGCGGGGACGCGGGGATGCGGGGACGGCGGAGAAGAGGGGGGAGATAGGGACGGTAGGGGAGATGAGGAAGATAAGGGAGATAGAAGCAGCATCTTATCTACTACGCCCTCTCCGCGTCCCCGCGTCTCTCCCTCTATCCCTTTACCCTCCTCTCCCTCCTTTCCCACCGTTGCCCTTCTTCTCTACCGCAAGCATGTCATCACTCAGCAGCCTTACATTCCTCAGCTCATCCGCCTCAAAGCGGCGGAT
>JAAHIC010000827.1 GCA_010671965.1 Leptolyngbya sp. SIO4C5 | reverse complement strand
AGCCCTGGTACCTAGAGGGCTACCACCGCCCCGCCCTGACCGATGCTAATCATGTGGTCTACGGCATTATTGAAGACTTGCTCGTAGGGGGGCGCACCTCTCGCCTGTATGAGTCGCTGGTTGATGAGAGCCAGGTAGCCCTTGATATCGGCAGCATCAACGGTTTGCCGGGAGACAAATATCCCACCCTCTTTTTGCTCTATGCCCTGACCGCCCCTAATCATACGGTTGATGAACTGGCGGCGCTGCTAGCGGCAGAACTGGAACAGCTTCAAAATGAGCCAGTAGCCGCCACAGAGCTAGAGCGGATTAAAACGCAGGCGCGAGCCAACCTAGTGCGTTCCCTAGACTCTAATCAGGGATTGGCCGCCCGTTTAGCTGAATACGAAGCTAAAACAGGAAGCTGGCGCAATGCTTTTACTGAGATTGAAGCGATCGAGGCCGTGACGGCAACCGATGTGCAGCAGGTCGCCCAGCAGCTTTTTCGGCCAGAGAATCGTACGGTGGGACGGCTGATTTCTGCTGAATAGGCAGACCTGTCAGCGGCCCTAGCCGAGGTGTAGTCTGAGCGGGTTTTTCCCCTTTCCGTCTCTTTTGTCTGTTTGTGATTTTCTAACGTGGAAGATTTGTCAATGCAGTGGTCTAAGATTGCTCGACAGCGCTGGCAGCGGCGGTTTTTACCGTCGGCTCTGCTTAGCTTGATTACCCTAATCGGGGCGCTGCTTTTTAGCTGGCAGCCTGCAGCCGTTGCCAATGAAGCCCTCCACTATACGGAGCTGGAGTTTCCGCCTCTGGGAGAGGTGCAGATTCCTCCCTACGAGCGCTATGAGTTAGAAAACGGGCTGACTGTCTATCTGATGGAAGATCATGAGCTGCCGCTAATTGGCGGCACAGCCACTTTTCGCAGCGGCGATCGCTATGAGCCAGAAGATCAGGTTGGACTGGCTAAAGTAGTGGGAGAGGCCATGCGGCTGGGGGGAACTCGCAGTCACAGCCCGGATGAACTCAACCAGCTTTTAGAGCAGCGGGCAGCGGCCATTGAAACCGGCATTGACACAACGGCAGGCTCGGCTAGCTTCAATGCCCTTTCAGCCGATACAGCTACCATTTTTGAGCTATTTTCTGAGGTCATTCGCTATCCGGCTTTTGCTCCAGACAAGATTGATTTTCTCAAAAACCAGTATCGTGGCAGTATTGCCCGCCGCAATGACAGCCCCAACAGTATTGCCCAGCGGGAATTTAGCAAGCTGGTCTACGGTCACGACAGTCCCTATGCCCGCACCATCGAGTATGACACGCTCAACAACTTCGATCGGGAGGATATTTTAGAGTTTTACCGGGCTTCGGTACAGCCTGATCAGATGATTTTGGGCATTGTGGGCGACTTTGAGCCTGCCGCTATGAAGGCGCTCATCGCTGAATTCTTTGGCGATTGGCAAGCTGAAGCCAACACAGCCTACGATTTTGACCGGCCCACGGTTACTCAGGCCAAGACCGGCGTTTTTCTGGTGAATCAGCCGCAGCTAACCCAGAGTTCGGTGCAGATAGGTCATTTGGGGGGCCAGCTCAACGGCGAAGACTATCCCTCGATGTCAGTGCTCAACGAAGTCCTGAACGGCTTCAGTGGCCGTTTGTTCAATCAGGTGCGATCGCAGCAGGGACTGGCCTATTCGGTCTATGCTGTCTGGTCGCCGCGCTACGACTATCCGGGCACCTTTTTTGGCGGTGGTCAAACCCGCTCCGAGACGACGGTGCCGTTTGTTAAGGCGGTGCTGGCTCAGCTCGAAAGCATTCGGGAGAGGCCAATCGCCGCTGCTGAGCTGCAGCAGGCCAAAGATTCAGTGCTTAACAGCTTTGTGTTCAATTTCCAAAGCCCGAACCAAACCCTGTCTCGCCTGATTCGATACGAGTATTACGGCTATCCCGCCGATTTTGTCTTTCGCTACCAGCAAGGGGTGGCAGCGGTCGAGGTAGAAGATGTGCTTCGGGCAGCGCAGAGTAATCTCAAGCCTGAGCAGCTCGTCATTTTAGTAGTGGGCAATGCCGAGGCAATTCAGCCGCCCCTCTCAAGCCTGACCAATGATGAAGTCACGCCAATCGACATCACCATTCCGCAGCCCAAGGTTTAGGCCGTATTCGGTAAGCCCTAGTCCTCTTTATCTGGGGACGGGGCTTTCTGAGCGTCCGGGGGAGGCGTTTCTGAAGCTGATGGGGTGGGTCGAGAGAGCTGGCGCTGCTGGCGTAGCTGCTTGGCCCGCTGCTGAAGCTGGCTGAAGTACTCAGTTTCTGAAATTTCGGCAACCTGACGATCTACTTTAGCGGTATCAATTTCAATATTGAGCCTTAGCAAGTTTTGCACCTGGCGATAGACGGCCTGACA
>JAAHIC010000826.1 GCA_010671965.1 Leptolyngbya sp. SIO4C5 | reverse complement strand
ATGGCAGGTTCAAGCCTAAGTTCTACCCTCAGAAGTAATGCAGAATACAGAACCATTTCGGAAGTCATATCGCTTTTGATAGAAGCGGTTTAGTTCAATCCGGTGCTGGCATCTAGCGATCGCCTTATTCGGCTAAGAGCTAAGACTTTTCCGTAAATTGTCGGTACCAGGCGGCAAAACCCATGTAAATGCCGTAGGCCATAAATCCAGCCGCGATTAAGCCCAAACCGACAAAGCCTAAAGGCTGCGATCGCAGGTGTTGAAGGGCATTGCTTAGACCACCTGCCGTATCTTCATTCAGCGAAATACCGGAATTGGCGACGAACAAGCCAATCAGCAAAAAAGCAATGCCACGGGCCGCGATACCGATTTGCCCTACCCGCGTCGCCCAAGATTCCACCACCCGATCAGCCGAGTCCTGGAATTCGCTGAGGTAAGAACCGCTAATAGCGCCATAGACGTAGGAAAGGCCGACGCCAATCACAACTAACCCGGCCAGGATAATCAGCCATTCACCCAGGGGAATTTCAAATAGGGTCGTGACCAAATCTTCAATGGCGTCATCCCCCTCGCTCACCTCGTTGGTGCCCGTTGCCAACTCAAAAGCTGAATAGGCGACGCCCGCATAGCTAGCCCCGCTCGTCGCATAGCCGCAGCGCTGCACAATTCGCTGCAGGCTGAGGGTCTGCTCATGCTCAGGATCTAGAATGGCCTGAATAAACCGCCACAGCACGTAGCCTATTAGCCCAACGCAAAGGATACCTAAGAAAACACGACCAAAAGGCTGGACTAAAATCTCAATCAAAGCGCCATCCGTCCCGCTGACCGAGCGGCCCGGCAGCAGTAGGGCTCTTACCGCAATCAGCCCGATAACAAAATAAACGCTGCCCTTAGCGGCATAGCCGCAGCGAATCCAGGCTTGGAGCCAGGACTGATGATAAAAATGGCGAATCCACTGCTGCAGACGCTGCAACCAAGTTTGTATCAAAGCGGGTGAACTACGAAGGGGGTAGAAGCATGATAAAGCACTGGGCCAGTCTTAAACTACTGAGTCAAGGCTGAAAGATCTTTAAATTGGTTCGTGCCCTCACACAGGCACTGCCGCCCCAGCCTGCTGCAGGGCTACTCGATACTGGCTCTTTTGCTTCATCCCCCGTAGTTCATTGACCAAGGCTTTGTTTCTGAAGATCTGTACCGTTGGTGTTCCCGTAATGCCGGCTGACTCAGCAATATCGGGATCTTCGGTAATATCAATTTCAACGTAGTGAATCTTACCCTCAAACTCATCTACGACCTTGCTCAAAATTGGCTTCAGCGTATGGCAGGGGCCACAGGTAGGCGAAGCATATTTGACTAGAATTGGGCGATCGCTTTCATGATAAAGCTTACGCAGGGCATAGCCGCCCACGTGGCGAGTGGTGCCGGGATCAAATTCAGCCGCCTGCTGATACTCAGATTTACGCCCGGCGGTTTCTGCCTTTTCTGATGCCTGCGTTTGGTGGTACTCCCTCACCAGTCCGTTAGCAGAGAGCCAGCGCTCAGCCAGCATCGCCGCCATACAGCCTGTTCCGGCGGCGGTAATTGCTTGCCGAAACTCATGATCCTGGACATCGCCTGCCGCATAGATGCCCTCGACGCTGGTTTCTACCGAACCGGGTCGAACCTGAATGTATCCCACTGTGTCAAGGTCTAGCTGCCCTTTGAACAAGCTGGTATTGGGGGTATGGCCGATGGCGTAAAAAAGTCCTTTAACGTGCAGATCGCGCTCTTCGTTTGTCTGCAGATCGCGGATATGGATCCCTTCTAAGCGATCGCCAGCACCGAACACGTCTGTTGCCTGCGTGTGCCAGTGCACCGTAATTCTAGGATTATTAAAAACCCTGTCCTGCATAGCTTTGCTAGCTCGCATTTCACCGCGACGCACTAGCAGATGTACGCGCGAGCCATACTTAGTTAAGTACACCGCTTCTTCTGCCGCCGAGTCACCGCCGCCAATCACAGCCAGTTCTTCGCCGTGAAAGATCGGCGTCGCTCCGTCGCAAATAGCGCAGGCGGAAATGCCCCGGCTCCAGAACTGATTTTCGCAGGGCAATCCTAACCGCTTAGCCGTTGCGCCCGTGGCAATAATGACGCTATGAGATCGCACTTCGCGCTCCTCTGAACGCAACACAAAGGGCCGCTGGCTAAAGTCCACCTCAACCACGTCTTCAGTCACCATTTCCGTACCCCAGCGACGCGCCTGGAACTTCATCTGCTCCATTAGCTGCGGCCCGGTAACGCCGTCAGGAAAGCCAGGAAAATTCTCCACCTCGGTCGTGGTCATCAGCTGTCCCCCTGGCAAACCGCCAGCCTGAAGCCATTTATGTTTGAAGGCTATCAGGA
>JAAHIC010000825.1 GCA_010671965.1 Leptolyngbya sp. SIO4C5 | reverse complement strand
TCCCATTTAGACACGGGTGGGAACCCCAAGGAGATACTGGTGCCGCTGGGCAACAAAATGGGGTAACGGCGCAGCCGTTCAATGCTGTCAGCACTGCCCAGGGTACGAATATTGCGATCGCTCCCTGCCACCTCTGACTGTCCGGCCGGGAGATTAGCATTCCACGCCCGGACTTGCTGATTCACCTCGGTGGCCGTGATGCCATAGGCCAGCAACCGATCTGGGCTCAGGTTCACCCGAATTTCTCGATCGACTCCCCCAGCTCGATTAATTTGGGCCACGCCAGAGACCTTCAAAAGGTCCTGGCTAATGACCCGATCCACCAGGTCACTGAGTTCCGCCACCGAGCGACGATTGGACACCACCGCATAGGTCATGATGATGTCCCCCGCAAAGGTCAAGCGTTCAATGATTGGTTCATTTGCATCGGCAGGTAAATCTTGCTGGATTTGGGAGAGCGCATTGCGCACATCATTGACCGCACGATCTGTGTCAGTTTCTAGTAGAAAGGTAACGATAGTGTCGGAGCGACCATCCCGTACGATTGACCGGACTTCGTCCACATTGTCGAGCCCTACCACCGCATCTTCCACCTTTTTGGTCACCTGGGTTTCCAGCTCTATGGGGCTAGCCCCCAATTGAGTGATCGTGACCTGGGCGACTGGCAGATCAATGTTGGGAGTTTCATCAATTTCTAGCTGGGTAAATGCCAGCAATCCACTGAGGATCAGCACGATAAATGCCATCAAGGTCGGGATAGGCTTATGAATTGACCAAGCCGAGAGATTCATGGATTAACTACCTGGACTAAATCACCGGCATTCAGATTCCTGGCCCCTGAAACGACAATGCGATCGCCTGCGGTCAGTCCTGAACGAATTTCAATTAGGGCAGATGCCTCTGTTTGCTGATCGATTGGATTAAGTGACTCATCAAGTTCCCCATTGCCACCTTCATTGGGACTAGCACTGAGCACTTCCCCTAGCTCGACGGGCTGGACAACGGTCCGATTCTCGGAATCGAGGCGGTAAACCAGGTTCCCTCCGCCAGGCTGAGGCACAAGGGCTTCCGATGGCACCATCACGCCAATGCGGTTGGAAACAATGAAGGAAGCGCGGAGGAACATCCCAACTCGCAACTGGTCCAAAACAGGGAGGTTAATCTTAAGCCGGGCCTGGCGAGTTTCAGGATCGACCAGCGGCGCGATTGAGTTGAGTTGCCCTTGAAATTTGAGGCTGGGGCTGCTGTCAGAACTGATATCTACGAGCGTGTTGGGGCGCAGCAGGTCCAATTGTGTTTCAGGGATATTGACTTCTAGCTGCAGGCTGCGATCGCGAATCAATCGAAAGAGAGCCTCGTTACCAGAGGTGAGATCTCCGACTCGGGCAAAGCGCTCAGCGATCAAACCTGCCGCAGGTGATTGCACCTCCGTTTGCGCCAGCTGAATTTCGAGTTGCTCCAGCCTTGCCTGCTGGCTCTGAACATTGGCCATCGCCCGTTGGACATTTGCCTCCGCCAGTCGGACCTCTTCTTGGGAGGTTTGAAACGTCGTCGTGCTGGTATCCAAATCCTGGCGACTAATAGCCCCTTCCCGCTCCAAATCCTGAAATCGCCGTAAACTTGTTTCGGTATCTGCCAACGTCGCCTTAGCCTGCTGCAGGCTGGCTTCCGCTTGTTGCACCGCTGCTGCTGCCACCGTCACCTCCGCTTCTTGCTGCCGCATCTGAGCTTTTAAAACAGCAGTATCCAAGGTAGCTAAAACTTGACCCGCCGTTACCATCTCGCCCTCATCCACCAGTACCTGTTTAATCTGGAGTCCAGTCACTTTTGGCAGAATGGGCAGCAAATCGGCAGCAGTGACCGACCCAGTTGCCTCCAGGCGTTGCTCAATGGGTTGCTCAGCTACCACAAGCGTTGTTACAGTCAGCACGGGGGCAGCAGTGTTGTCCGTGATGGCTCGCTCATCTGCGGAACGAGCTGCCTGCCTAAAATAGCGCCAGCTAATGCTACCAATTCCAACCAAGAGAAGCAGCGCAGCGATTAAGAGAATACGCGGTGATCTCCACGCATTCTGCCATAAAGATGTTGACAAGGACGCACGGTGCCTATCCAAAGTTTTGTCAGCTCACTGAATCAATTTCTGCGTGTGTATCTGAGGTGTGAAAACAGCCTTATGACAGTAACCAATAGCTTGAGAGATAACGATGAGACAGCGGTGAGATACGGTGAGAAACAATATGTTCCATGAATATTGATGTTGGCCGCGGGCGCTAAGTCTCCATGGGAAACCGATAATCAGGGCATAATGTGGAGCCAATGGGCTCTTCTCCATTTGCCTCGGATACTTAAACGCAACACCGACATAGCCAATTGTCGGTGTTGCGTTTAAGTA
>JAAHIC010000824.1 GCA_010671965.1 Leptolyngbya sp. SIO4C5 | reverse complement strand
TGAGTCTCAAAAAGAGAAATAAAACTCAGCTACTGTATCAGCTCATTAAATACGATTTGGGCTGAGCTGACTCTGGCTGACTCCAAACCTGTAGGGCTACAAACGCTCATAGCGATAGTTTATTCTTTGTCAGTTCAAGTACGAGGCATAGACACCTCGGTACGGTTTTGTGCTTTGTACTGAACTAACACATTTAAAGCAGTGCAAATTCTTAAAGGGCTGAAGCTCTGATGTCCAAAGCGTTACGCTAGCGCTTTTCTTTTATGCTTCGGACTATACAGCATCCTATTTAATGCCTTACTTTAGCTGCGTCGTGACTGTACCTGCTATCAAAATCTTGTCTCAACGCGAGACTTATAATTTTTGGCTTGAGTCTAATTACAAGATGGGTAAGACTCTTTTTGCTAAAAAGACTTGAGCCGCCTATCTGGCATAGTGAAACGCTTTAGGATAAAAACATCCGTAGCCTCACCAGTTTCAGCCATGCAAACTTCAACGGTTTCCTCCCTAGCCACCGCTCTGCGCCAGCGACGGCAGCGGCTCGCCCAGCAAATTTCTGCTCCAGTGCTGATAAACTCAGGCCAGCCTCAAGCCCGCAACTTTCCGGCCAATACCTATCCTTTCCGGGCCAGTAGCCACTTCCTGTATTTTGCCGGACTGCCTCTGCCGCACGCCGCCATCTGCTTAGAAAACGGCAAGCTGACTTTATTTATTGACGAAGCCTCGCCTGAGTCAGCCCTGTGGCATGGTCCGACGCCGACGCGCGAGGCGATCGCCCAGGAAATCGGGGCTGATGCGGCCTATCCCCTCAGCGAACTGACCCAGCAGACAGGCTCAGCCAATCAGTTAGTTGCCCCCACCGAAAATCCTGAACTGGCCGCCGCCATTGTGCAGTTGCGGCTGACTCACGATCACTGGGCGATCGCAGAGATGCGCCAAGCAGCAGCCGTCAGCGTCAAGGCTCACCAGACCGGGATGGCAGCTACCCCTACTGCTAAGACGGAAGCAGAAGTTAGGGCAGCGATGGAGCAGGTTATTATGGCTCATCAAATGACCTGTGCCTACAACAGCATTGTCACCACTCATGGCCAAGTTTTGCACAATGAAAAATACCACCACGTTTTAGAGGCAGGTGATTTGTTACTGGCAGATGTAGGCGCTGAAGCTGCCTCTGGCTGGGCCTCAGATATTACCCGCACCTGGCCTGTGTCAGGTAAGTTTTCTGCCACACAGCGCGACATTTATGACATTGTCCTAGCCGCTCACGATGCCTGTATTGCCCAAGCTCAGCCAGGTGTAGAATATCGCCATCTGCACCTGATCGCCTGCTACCGCATTGCTGAAGGACTCGTCGATCTAGGCATTCTGCGGGGACAGCCAGAGTCGCTGGTAGAGCAGGATGCCCACGCGCTGTTTTTTCCGCATGGAGTCGGCCATCTCATCGGCCTGGACGTTCATGATATGGAAGACTTGGGCGATTTAGCGGGCTATGCGCCGGGACGACAGCGCAGCGATCGCTTTGGTCTTTGTTTCCTGCGACTCGATCGGCCTTTGCAAGCAGGCATGGCTGTCACTATTGAGCCGGGCTTCTATCAGGTACCCAACATTTTAAACAGTCCTCAGCGGCGAGCGAAATATCAGTCTGTAATTAACTGGGAGCGCTTAGCCCAGTTTGAGGATGTACGCGGGATTCGGATTGAAGACGACATTTTGATTACGGCTAACGGCTGCGAGGTACTAACGGCTGATTTACCCACCCAGCCCGCAGTAATCGAGCATTGGGTATCTAGATAAAGTTGAGAGTCGCGAAAATTATTGGTCAATTTCACCATCCCAAATCAATCAGAACCACCGTTTCTGAAAAGTCAGGATACGTGAGTCTACAGATATCTGACCAGGTTTTAGCCTGAATTAGGCCAGCGTATTTCGAAATATCGTCAGAATAAGTACTTTTGGGGAAGTAGCGCATTTGCGGCTATCTACGGAAACCTAAAAAGGATTCACTTAGATTTAAAGCTCACATAAATGTCTATGTTTAGACGACGTAATCATCCGGCAACCTGTCAAGAATACAATCAGCAGGCGCTTGCAGAAGTGAACAGATAGCTCACGGCAGGCTTCATCGCTCAGGTATTAATCGTCATCACCACTAGACTTCCTATGAAAAGCTTATTAGTGAAATCTTTGATTCTGCCCCGAGGATTAGCAGCAGTCACTGTGGTTTGCCTTTTGAGTCTGACGGCTCTAACTCTGTTTCAGGCTGAAAAAGTCGGAGCCGAAGAGCGCGATGAATTTCCTGGAAATCGCCAGGGTGGTGGCACTCACCTGGTAGAACCCCAGTAGAACCCCAG
>JAAHIC010000823.1 GCA_010671965.1 Leptolyngbya sp. SIO4C5 | reverse complement strand
TCAACCAATACATTAATCAGCGTTTTGATTTGGTTGCCGCGAATTTCACAGTCAGTTGAGCGTAGCTTGACGTTGCCAGCCTCACTCACCTTGACTTCTAGATCCACAACGGGCTGAATCTTCAAAACGATAAACTTGAACGGCTGCAGGCTGAAACGAAACCTATCAAACCCCAAGGTTTCAACCTGCTCAGGATTCATCAATGCCTGTACAAGCCGCCGGGGTTTTTGTAGGTAGTGCCTGATCGGAACGGATTTTGTCGGCACCGCCATATTGACTGATTGTGAAGCTGAAAACTGGAGCATTTTTAGAAGAACATAAACCGAAATAGCGCTATACCAATCAGAGAATCTTGATAGAATTTAGCGCTTGTAGCCTATCTGTCTGGTCTATTTACTGAGCGATCGCACTATGCTGGCTTAAGCAGGTACTTACCGACTCACAGTAACTATCAACTCATTGTATGTCGCTTGTTATTGCCCATCTAGGCCCTCGGGGAACATATTCAGAAGCTGCCGCTGTCGCCTACGTCAGCTGGCTTAAGCAAAATCACAGCCAATCCGCCAGACTACAGACTTATCCCAGTATTACGCAAACCATCAAAGCAACCACTATCGGCGAAGCTGATTTAGCGGTTGTGCCGGTTGAAAACTCAATTGAGGGGGGAGTCACTTCGACGCTAGATAGCCTCTGGCAGCTAGATCGCTTACAAATTCAGCAGGCACTCGTCTTACCAATTCTCAATGCCTGTCTATCTAAAGCTCAGGACTGGTCAACGATTGAAAGAGTCTATTCCCATCCTCAAGCCTTGGGCCAGTGTCAGGGCTGGCTAGACCAGTATCTGCCGCAGGCCCAGCTAGTACCGACGCGCTCAACCGTAGATGCTCTGCAGTATATTTCAACAGACTTACAGGCGGCGGCGATCGCCTCGCGCTGGGCCGCTCGGCTCTATGATCTGCCCGTTCTGGCCTGCCCAATCAATGATCATGCTGAAAACTGCACTAAGTTTTGGGTTGTGGGACAGTCTCAGGCAGGACAGGGAACGCAGACCTCGCTAGCGTTTAGTCTGCCAGTAAATGCCCCCGGTGCCCTGCTTAAGACTTTAGAAATTTTTGCTAATCAAAATATCAACCTTAGCCGGATTGAATCTCGGCCAACCAAACGCTCCCTAGGTGACTACCTTTTCTTTGTCGATATTGAGGCTGATGCTAGCCAAAGCGAAGTTCAAAAAGCCTTGGAAGGATTAAAGCGCTGCACTGAAACGCTGAAAATCTTTGGCAGCTATGGCACTATGCAAATCAGCGAAACCGAATTAGCTCCCATTTCACCCGCCTCTACCGACTGAGCTACGCCAATCCAGTTTCACTCAATCTCCGCCAGCTCTTATTCTAAAACGTCTTTTAGAGCGGTGCGGGCGGCTAAATGGTTACGGGTAGAGGTCAGAATTTCAACTTCTCGCTCCAAGCGTCCCGCTGTATCTTGCATCTCTAACAAAGATTGCTGCTCGCCGGCAACGCCATACAAATTGCCAGCAACCCAGTAAGAAAGCTCTAGCGGTAGTTCTGGAATGCTGTCGGGTAGCTCAATTTCCTGACTGGTCAGCTTAGCAGAAAGATGAACCACGTCTCGCAGCAGCTGATCAACTTCAGAAGCTAGGGGATAAAGATCGGTTTGAGTAGGCTGATCTTCCATCCACTCAACCAGTCCAACCCGATAGGGCTTTTCGCGCACATAGTCTAAAACTCGAAACCGCTGCTGGCCGATAGTTAAAATTTTCATGCGGTCATCAGGCAGTCGCTGATAGTGAACAATCTCAGCACAGCAGCCCACCTTGGCAGGCTGCCCGGTAGCTGGATCAATCATCAGTACGCCAAAGCGGCGATCGCCCTGCAAAATCGTATTCATCATGATACGATAGCGAAATTCAAAGACATGGAGAGGAAGACGACGACCCGGAAACAGAACTAAATCAGGTAGGGGAAACAGAGGAAGTTCTCGAACGGCAATCGAGGATGAAGATGTCATTATTGGCTTTAGATTGGAAGGCGGTACTCTAAAAAAGATTTAAATAAGGTCTGCTTAAGTCAGCGTCTCTACAAGCCTTAGCAGGCTATAACTCTATCTTATCGCATCTATTTTAGAGTTCCGGGGCTACAGGCGAATCAGCCTGCCCGTAAGACTCAGCCACAAATTTCTCTAACGGCATTCTGAATACGGCAAAATATCTGGGTACTATGCGCAATACCCAGATATTAGCGGTCTGTCAGCTTTAATTTCGTGAGTGATTATAGGTTGGGTTGAGAAAAGCGAAACCCAACAGCAGCAAGGGTCTTGTTGGGTTTCGCTAGCGCTAACCCAACCTACAAAGTCAAACTAACTTAGTAGTGCGTCAAGTTTGAATTTGA
>JAAHIC010000822.1 GCA_010671965.1 Leptolyngbya sp. SIO4C5 | reverse complement strand
ACCATCGGCCTGATCCAACAGCGCTTTTTCCTCATCGTTGAGCGTAATCATGTCGTCAGCATCGGTGACAGCTTTCACTTCTTCTGCCCGCAGCTTGCTGAGTCGATCAATCGTTAGCACGTTGGCCACAAACACGCCAATGCCAACGGCGGCAATCAGGTCTATAAAGACGGTCAAGATTATGACCAAATACATAATCGCCGCCCCCTTAATCGAAATATGATGGGCGCGTTTGAGAAAGCTCCAGTCAATAATGTCAATACCGACCTTCAAGGCAATTCCGGCCAGTACCGCCATTGGGATGATCTCTGTCAGGCTGCCAGCCCCCACAATGACCACCAGCAGGATAAACGCTCGCGTTAGACCCGATAGTGCCGTCCGACCGCCCGACTGAATATTGACTACCGTTCCCATAGTGGCTCCGGCACCAGCAATGCCGCCAAATAAACCAGAGGCAATATTGCCCAAGCCCTGTCCGATTAGCTCTTTATTAGAATCGTGTTCGGTGCGCGTGAGGCTATCGGCCACAACAGAGGTCAGCAGCGCATCAATGCAGCCCAACATCCCCAAAACAGCGGCATTCACCAGCATCAGCCGCAACTGACCCAGGGTAAAGACAGGCAGATGCAGTTCGGGCAATCCCATCGGAATTTCGCCGATGCGGCGGATATCTACGTCTTGAAAGAGAAACAGAGAAACTAAGGTGCCCACCACAAGGGCAATCAGCTGAGAAGGCACAAAACGCTTGACCTTAGCCGGTGTAAACAGCAGCAAGGCGACTGTCAGAACAGCCAACGAAGTTTCTGCCGGACTGATGTTGCTGAGGAGAGCCGGCAGATTGACCAATGTGCCGATGACGCCGCCTTCTGGACTGGCCTGTCCCAGGAAAGGCGCCGTTTGCAAAATAATCAGAATGATGCCAATACCCGACATGAAACCGGAAATAACGGTGTAGGGCATCAGGGTGACATAGCGGCCCAGCCGTAAAGCCCCTAAGGCGATCTGAAAAACTCCGGCTAGCATCACGACTGTAAAAGCCATTGCCAGCCCGTTTTCGGGATTAGAGGCCGTCAAGCTGGCAATGACGGTAGTCATGACCACGGTCATGGGGCCAGTCGGCTCTGAAATTAGCGTTGGCGTGCCGCCGAACAGAGCAGCAAAAAAGCCGACTAAAACAGCGCCCCACAAGCCGGCAGCAGCGCCTGCCCCTGAGGCGACGCCGAAAGCCAAAGCCATAGGCAGAGCAATAATGGCAGCAGTTAAACCGCCAAAGAGATCGCCCCGTAGATTTCTAAAGTTAATTCGATTCGTTATTTGCATGAGATCCACCAGCGGTTTTGATAGATTCGTAGTTATCATTCGAGCTACGAAACAGCAACCCAAGCTGATCACGACTCTCAAATTTAACTAAATCTATTCCTAAAAAATAATAGATTGACTTAATTCAATGATAAAAAGACTATCATTGTTATTAACCAGAATCTAGGTTCATAGGTCGCGATCGCAAGTCTTTTCAGCAAATTGTGGCTAATTGCCTGACTAATATGACGATTGCTTCATCCCTTGGTAACGCCCATCAAAAAACCGCCCTTGAACCAAGGACGGCTATGAAAACTATTCAGCTCTGGTTAGGCTGCACTTACTGCACACCGCTGACATAGAAGTCAGAGATAACGCGCAAATCAAGCTGATTGGGCTGGATGACAACAACGGCGCTTTGAGAAGTCGTATTGTCATTGCCCGTGATTACCTGGCCAATAATACCGCCTAGATTGCGGTTGCCCAGGATACCGCCAATGATCGACTCAGCCGCCGCTGTAACCAGCGCTCCCTGCAGAGTCGTTTGGCTGACGTTTTGGGTGGCCGCAATGGGGCTAGACTCAGCCCGAATGTTGTAGGACTGGTTGCCGATGGTCAGCTGATCGGCCACATACTTAGCGGCGGTAATAGAAGATCCCTGAATGTTGACCGGCACGATTCGGCCTTGGATAGAGCTGCCAACCGGCACTAATATCTGGCCGCTGGCGTTGCGAATAGGCTCCTCAACTTCCAGAGCGATCGCTACGGTCTGTCCTGGCGCTACCACAATATCGACATTCTGATTATTAGCATTGGGATAGCGAACATTGACGCTGGTATCGGCAGGTATCCGCAGATTGGCGTTTTGACCAGGAGGCGTTGGATTAGAGCCAGTATTGCCAGAAGGGGTGTAGCCAACAACGTAGGCAGTCGCCGTGACATCGCTGCTCAGCGCAGGTAGCTGGCCTTGGGCCACTAGAGCCTGATAGACAAAGGCGGCGACCCAGCGCCGGGTAGTGGTCAACTACCCCGAAGCCCGCTTTCTCAATCCGCAGCAGGTTGCGACCCGCGCTGATGTCGCCGCCTTTGTCTATCAGGCTCTAGTG
>JAAHIC010000821.1 GCA_010671965.1 Leptolyngbya sp. SIO4C5 | reverse complement strand
GCTAGTCATAAGTCAACTTGCCGCATAATTACACCTCTTAATCCTAGAGTAAGCGATAGCTGCGATCGCAAATTATCGGTTCTTAAAGCTTGTGGCGCTGAGTCGGGTACTCTAAGTCTGAGAAAGTCTATCGATATCTGCCAACCCATCCCCAATCTCTGTCATACAGCTACCTGGTGTATATCTCCTCCGATAGTCACAATCTAGATTCGGCAACTTGGCACGGGCAGGGCAATGCCCTTTACGACCTCGGTTGCTACGAAACGGCGATCGCCAAGTTTGAGAAGGCGCTCAAAGAAGATCCGCAAAACTGGGACGCCTGGATTCGCCGGGGATACGCCCTCCACGAGACTAAAGCCTACCAGGCTGCGATCGACAGCTTTCAAACCGCAATTCGGCTGCAGCCCAAAAGCGCCCTGGCCTGGCATGGCTTAGGCGTCGCTCAGGCCAAGCTGAGCTGCTACGAGGCGGCGCTGACCAGCCTTGAGCAAGCTCTGAGGTTTGGGCCCAACGATGCTAAAGCCTGGTATAACCACGGCAATGCCCTCATTCGCCTCAACCGCCATCGGGAAGCCGTTACCAGCCTCGATCGCGCTATTGAGCTGAGACCTGAAAGCTATCGGGCCTGGTACAATCGCGGCATCGCCCTTGCAGCTCTGCGCCGCTATCCGGAGGCGGTTCACAGCCTAGATACCACAATCACCCTCAAGCAGGACTGCTACTACGCCTGGAACTACCGAGGACTGGTCTTAAACAAAATACAGCGCTACGAAGAGGCACTGCTGAGCTTTGAAAAAGCTTCTCAGCATCGTCAGCCCAATCCCAACGCCTGGTATGGGCGGGCAATCACCTACGCCCTCAGGGGTGATGCCAGCCAGTCAGTCGAAAATTTGCAGGAGGCGATTAACTTCAGCCCCAACCTCTACCGGGTGATGGCCAAAACCGATCCTAGTTTCGATCCGATTCGAGACGATGCCAGTCTACAGGCGCTACTGCGCTAAACCAGCTTGGACAAAACAAAATGGAGGCTGGCATAAATGTACCTGATCCCGGAAGATAGTGGGAAGAGTCTTGATTTTCAAGCCTTAGTTCCATCCATAAACGTACTAGACGCATGGGGTTTGGCAGTTCTCAGGAACACTTACCTGAGCAGCTTTTAGAAATTGCCGTTCGTTCTGGCGCTGAGGCGGCTGAAGTTTTTCAATCTCGTTCTTATTCGCGGCCTGTCTTTTTTGAAGCCAACCGCCTGAAGCAGTTGGAGAGCAGCGAAATTGAGGGAGCAGCGCTGCGGCTTTGGTACAAAGGGCGTCCGGGGCTAGTGGTAGCCTATGGCGACATTGAGCCACAGAGATTAGTCGATCGCGCGATCGCCCTCAGCCAGCTCAATGAACCTGAAGAAATTGAGCTAACAACAGGTTCTCCCACTTTCTATCCCGATATTGGGCAGGCGGTGCCGATTGAGCAGCTCTTGCAGTGGGGCCAAGAAGCCATCGATCGGGTGCGGCAGGTCTACCCGGATGTGATCTGTGAAGCGGAACTGGAGTGCGATTTGGAAATGACGCGCCTGGTCAACTCCAGAGGCATTGACTACGGCTACAGCGATACGACCCTGAGCTGCTACTTAGCGGCTGAATGGATTCGCGGCGATGACTTTTTGAGCGTGGGAGACGGGCAAATTAGCCGCGATCGCCTAGATCCAGAGCAGCTCGTACAGCAGATTTTGCAGCGCCTAGACTGGGCTAAGCGCAACGTCACTGCCCCCAGCGGACAGGTGCCCGTCTTGTTTACGGCTAAGGCAGCGGACATGCTGTGGGGGACGGTGCAGGCGGCTCTCAGCGGCAAGCGGGTGATTGAGCGCTCTTCTCCTTGGAGCGATCGCCTGGGAGAGCAGGTCACCTCTCCGGCTCTGACCCTGACCCAGCACCCCGAAAAAGGCCCCTTTAGCTGCCCGTTTGATGATGAAGGACTGCCGACTCAGCCACTGACTTTTATCGAGGACGGCATCCTGCGGCTGTTTTACACCGATCGCACCATTGGCCGCAAACTGGGAGAAGGCTCAACGGGTAATGGCTTCCGCCCCGGCTTAGGCAGCTATCCCACCCCTAGCTTGTTCAACATTCTGGTGGCATCGGGAGACAAATCCCTGTCAGCCCTGATTCAGTCTTTAGATCAGGGCATTATTGTCGATCAAATCTTGGGGGGCGGGGCGGGAATTTCAGGCGAGTTTTCCGTCAATGTAGAATTGGGGTACAGTGTCGGGCAGGGAACTGTTCTGGGCAGGGTAAAAGACACTATGGTGGCAGGCAATGTCTACACTGCTTTGCATAATCTAGTTGATTTAGGCAGCGATGGAGACTGGAATGGGGCCTGCTACACCCCCTCTATTCTGGTTGAAGGGCTTTCTACAAGA
>JAAHIC010000820.1 GCA_010671965.1 Leptolyngbya sp. SIO4C5 | reverse complement strand
CTACCGCACTTCTGTTTATTTTGATGAGCGTCGGAACTGCGTTCGTCGGGTGGAAAAGCTGCCGAGCGCTCTCTATCTAAGCGATGAGAGCTATGTACTGCCGCCTAGACCACTGCATGAGCGCGAGGGGCAGCAGGTTGGATGGACATTTGAAGGCACAGCCACGGAGATTTGCTGCCAGCTTGCCGATGTTCACTGGCAGTTCCTAGAGATTTAGAGAAGCCATTTGAGGAATAACGATGAACTTTTACCAGAAAGAACTCAAGCGGCTAGTAGGCGCTAGAATCCTAGCAGCCGATGTGGAAGGGGATTATCCTGACGCTTATCCTTACTTATTGGTAGAGCTTCCGAACGGCGATCGCCGCTATGTAGTAGCTCAAGCGGACGCGGAGGGTAACGGCCCCGGTTTCTTACAGCTCAGTCCTGCAAATTAATAAAGCCCTTCCAAACGTGTCACTCCTCACGCTGTTCATCCAACTCTGACAAAATCTCAGCGATCAATGATTCAAGCTTCTGAGCCTTCTTTTTGAGTTTTGAATCTGCCTCAATCCGTTTCCAGTTACGCTTTGAGCGAATTGAGGAATATCCCTGATGGATGCGATCGCGTAGATCTTCCTCTGAGGCATTGGGAGCAGTCTTTAGCGCCTTTACCTTTTCTGCAAGCTGGGTCTTCGACCAATCTTCATTACTAGCCTGGGTCAGTAGTTCATCCTGCTTTTCTTCCGGAGCCTTGCGGATCAAGTCAGCTTTAGAAAAATCTATCTGCCCTGCTCGAACTGCCTCAATTAGTTTCTCAGGCATTTTTTGAAGAGCATTTAAACGATTAGTCACGAAGCCCGCCAACGTGAGCTGAAACTCATCTAGGATCCCATCGATATCAGCAAGTGAGTTCGGAATGATTTTTCTAGAAAAATCACTTTTATCTGATTGGATCCTTTTGACGATATCCTCGTCATCCATTTCGTGGCGTGAGCGCAGATTGAGTATTTTTACAAGCAATGATGGAATGCTCTCACGGGGAATAGAAAGCCTCAATCCAATCAAGGCAGTGATACTGTCGGTTTCCTCAATTATGTTGAGATTTTCGCGGATGAGATTAGCAATTAATGCAATCTCTAAGGCTTCCTCATCTGTGTATTCTCGGCAGATAGCTGGAATCTCAGTTAGCGATTCCTCAATGCTGCAGCGCCAACGTCTTTCGCCAGAGATTATCTCCAGCTTCCCATTGGCTCCAGGACGAACAATTAGTGGTTCCTGGACTCCATGCTTCCTGATTGATTGCTTTAGCTTCTCCATTCCCGCCAAATCAAAGTATTTGCGCGGTTGGGTGAGTCCGTCAGGAAGCTGAAGCTGGATAAAACGCCCTATTGGATAGGTCTCAATTCCGGTATCAGTATTCGACTGAAGCTCTTCCAGTTGCTGTTTAAGGTCTTCAATCTCGGTTTTTAGTCTAGAGTTTTGCGTATTACCCCATGCTTGGGCCAAGGCTGGATTAGTTTTAGGCATCTCTCTTTTCTATCAATACAGTGGCAATATTATGAAAAGGTTTATTAGCCGGATGTCCGGGGCGATAGGCCCGGAGAGGTAACCCCCCTTCCATTACAGACTTACTGATTTCGGCGTACTCCTTAATCGGCTCAAAAAGATGGATGTTACTCGCAGCGAGTAAATCTGGAAGTGGCGGAATCTCGTCTTTACGCTTCAGGCCCAATACAGCTTGATGTTGCTCAATTGCCTGCACCCGGTTTGGCACTACACCTAAAATTTCCGGAGCTGGACGTAATCTTAGTCGCCTGATGTTGGTGTAAAACCAGTCAAGTAACGTCGCCACAGCATAAAATCCCTTTGCATCTGGACAAACGGAAATCAGCACAAAGTCACAGGCAGAAAGCGCTATCTTGTGCATTAAATCCACTGTTCCAGGACAATCAAAAATCAAGAAATCATGAGGCAACGGATAGTCTTCCAGGCGATCGCGCAATACCTCAGTTTTTCTGTCCGCCACCAGCAGCTTTTCAATGCTAGCGTCCAAATCCCTCCCGCCAAGACAGGCTTGAACTTTTGTGCTCCGACTGGGCCAGCAGTCGTGCAAGGGCCACTCTCCAGAAAAATCCTCATTCAGTAAGATATTTCCTAAGCTCTCGCTGTCAGGCTGAGAAAGTCCAAGAAACATTCCTAGAGAAGCATTGGGATCAAGGCCGAAGGCACAAACACTATGTCCTACAAGAGATAGCTCATTAGCGAGGTTGACTGTGAGTGTCGTTTTCCCTGTGCCACCAGCGTTAGACATCACGGCGATCTTTAGCTGATTTCGGTTCATCTTTCTGCCCTAGTGATGCTGAGTGATTTTTCTAGAAAAATCACTGATTCTCATGCCATCATATTAGAGCACGAAATCTTCAAAACTCCC
>JAAHIC010000082.1 GCA_010671965.1 Leptolyngbya sp. SIO4C5 | reverse complement strand
CTCGGTCACGCGCGCGACCGTGTGGAACGCCGCGGGCGAGCCGGCCGACGCCGGCGAGGCGCTCGGCCCGACCGTGACCTCGCAGTTGGTGCGCATCAATGCCGACGGCCTGACCATCGGCATTGATGTCATAGCGAAAGCCATCCGCAAAGCGAGTGGAGCAGTTGTGATAAACCCCAGCCGCATCCACCTGAGACATAAACTGGGCAGCAGTGGCTACGTCTTCAGTGACGATGGCGTCGGTGTGGCGAGAGCCGTAGGTGTTGATGTGGGCGATCGCGGCGGCTGAAGAATCCACTACTCTAATTGCCAAAACTAGGTCGCTGTATTCCGTTGACCAGTCCGCCTCCGTCGCAGGCTTGATTAGCGGCAGCCACTGGCGGGTCAGCTCATCGCCGCGCAGCTTCACCTGCAGCGCTTCTAGCGCCTGGGCCACAGCGGGTAAGAACTGCGGCGCGATCGCCTGGTGTACCAGCAGCGTTTCAATCGTGTTGCAGGCAGAAGGATAGTCGGTTTTGGCATCAACGGCAATTTTCACTGCCTTTTCCACTTCGGCAGCAGCATCTACATAGAGATGGCAGATGCCGTCGGCATGGCCGAGTACCGGAATGCGGGTATTTTCCTGCACGTAGCGCACGAAGGCATTAGAGCCGCGCGGAATAATCAGGTCGATATAGCTGTCTAGGGCTAGCAGCGCCTGGGTTTCTTCGCGGGTGGTCAGAAGCTGCACCGCTTCCGGGTTGACTCCGGCCTGCGTCAGCCCCTGGCGAATCGCTTTGACCAACGCCTGACAGGAGCGCACCGCTTCCTTGCCGCCCTTGAGAATGACGCCGTTGCCAGACTTAATCGCCAGGGACGAAATCTGCATCACCGCGTCAGGACGGGACTCAAAAATAATGCCTAAAACGCCTAGGGGGCAGGTCAGGCGCTTGAGGGTCAAACCGTCATCTAGCTGGCGGTGAATTTGTACCTGTCCCACCGGATCGTCAAGCTGCGCCACGCTGCGCACTCCGGCGATCGCCCCTTTAAGCTTGGTTTCATCTAGCTTGAGGCGACCGTAGAGGGGTTTTGCCAGGTTATCGGCTAAGGCCGCTTCACAGTCAGCCTGGTTGGCGGCGACAATTTCAGGGGCAGCCGCTTCTAGAGCCTGAGCGATCGCCTCAATCGCTTGGTTCCGCTCAGCCGTCGCTAGCCCTGCTAGCTGCTGGGCTGCCTGACGGGTTTTCTGAGCGATCGCGGTTAGAGAAGCAGCCCGATCCGCTGAAACTTGAGATGCAGTCATAACCAAAACTCGCAGCACAGACTGTAAGTTTAGCAAAAAAGGCTTTGAGCTTTGTTGAGGGGGACAAACCGACCGAGCGATGCTGCTGCCCACAGCTTTTTAATTTTCAGCGGCAACTTTTCCGGAACCTGCTGCGTCTCTAAGAATAAGTGAATGGTAGATGCACCCTGATTCCATAACCCCGGCCTTTGGTTGGGGTTTTTTCCTTTCTAGGGATCCTGCCATTCCCCCAGCTCTGCTTGCGTATTAATCACAACGCCTTCGCGCGTGACTTCCTGCACCGCGCTGACCTCAAACACCAGCGTAAAGCGGCGATCTAGGCGGCGAGCCAAAAAGTTTTCCAGCAGTCGAACCTGTTTGGGGGAAACGGGCTGAGCCGCGTAGACGGTGAGCCGCACTTCGGGCGGACTGACTAGCCAGTTGGTACGAGTTTCGACTAAGCGCAGTCCCTTGAACGTTTCAGTTTCTTGCAGCAATACCTGCTTGACGCCCGCTTCAAGCTGATTTTGCCGCACCAGATCAAACAGGCTAAATCCTAGGGGCAGCAGCAGCACTCCCGTAAGAGCCAGGGTCATACTGATGGGCTTGCTGGCCCGGTGTACTGAGGCATATCCCGTCAGCAGAAAGGTCAGCATACAGGCCAGGGTGATGCCAATCAGGTTAGTGATATAGAGCAAAGCTGCCCCCTGACTTAAGGCCCAGTCCTGCAGGGCAAATCCCTGAGCGATGCCAATCCCGACCACGCAGACCGGGGGCATCAGCGCCACGGCGATCGCGGTGCCGGCTAGAGTGCTAGACAGCTTCGGCTCTACTTTGGCATAACCGCTGATGCCGCCAGCAGCAATGGCAATACCCATGTCAAAGATAGTAGGCCGCGATCGCCCTAGCACTTCGGAGCCAAATTCAGCCAGTCCGGAAGCCAGCCCTAGCAGCCAGGACAGCAAAATAGCGATCGCCGTACCCACCAGCAGCGACCTGAACGCCTCTTTAATCAAGTCCCCATCGCCTTCTAAAATGCCAAAGGCAAAGGCCCGAATCGGCTGCATCAGCGGCGCAATTAGCATGGCCCCAATAATCACCGCTGCGCTGTTGGAGAGCAAGCCCAGGGTGGCAATAATGCAGGAGCCAATTATCAAAACGCCATAGTTCAGCGTTAGCTCCGCATCATCCATTAGGCTGTCGCGCAGATGCCTCAGCCCTTGGGGAGAAACCCGCCGACCAATCCCTAAATATTTGCGGCCTATTCCCTGTAGACCCTCTTTAAGTGCGGCGGCTCGTTGCTGAACCTCGTTTTTAGGAGCTTTCATAGCTGTGTCAACCCGCGCCTATGATTGGCAGTTTACTCCCAGACCTCAGCAAATGGTGAAATTTCAACAAGGCTGTAACGCAGCCAGCAGCACCACAATTTCATCGATCGCCTGCCGTAAAACCCGGCCCGGCTGGTCTACGTTATTGAGCAAAATGCTGAGTACCAAAGGTTCATAGCTAGGCGGATCTAAGTAGCCTGAAAGAGCCGCATTGCGGCTAATCGACCCCGTTTTACCCTGGAGTCGTCCCGCTGCGGCTGTTCCCTGCAGGCGGTTGCGCAGCGTGCCGTTTATCCCAGCCGTCGCTAGAGAATTGCGGTAAGTCTCAGCTTCGTTGCTGCGGTTCATGACCTGCAGCACCTGCACCAGAGCTGTCGGCGTCGTTAAGTTATGCCGCGACAGGCCCGATCCATCAGCTAAAACATAGGCCGTGGGGTCTACTCCTAGCGGCTCTAAAACCGCCTGAATCGCCTCGAGGCCCAGTTCTGTAGCTTCATTACCCTGGCTGGCCCGCATTCCCAACGTTTTTAGCAGCGCTTCCGCATAGAGATTGTTGCTGCTGCGGTTGGTGGGAATTAGCAGCTCGCGCAGCGGCGCGGATTCGACAAAGGCCAGCTCTGGCAGCGAACTGGGGGTCGGCGTTGAAATAACAGAGGTGCGAGCCACGCTAATCTGCTCGGCCGCTAGCGCAGCTTGCAGGCGATCGAGAAAATACTGGCTGGGGTTGGGAACAGCGATCGCGGCTGTATCGGCTGCTGAACCGGCTACAAGCTGGCCGCGTACCTGCAGTACGGGCTGTCCTAAATCCCGTCCGACCTCGGTGTACTCTGGCTGTCCCGCTGCCACCGTGACAGAGTTGTTTTCAATTTGCCACCGGGCTGCCAGCGCTGGATCGTCCCAGACCACCTGCAAAGGCTGACCGATCGCCTGCGGGACTAGGCTCAAGCCAAGGGCATTGCGATTGACGATTAAGCTGTTGACCGGCGCACCATAGCCGGCCTGCACATCCTCCCACTCCCAGTTGGGATTCGTCGCCTGCCCTGGGAAGTAGCTGTCATCGGCCACCAGACTGGCTACCCGCTGCACTCCCTGCTGCCGGAGCTGCCGGGCCAGTTCTGCCAGTTGGGTATCGCTGAGGCTGGGGTCGCCCCGTCCAACCACCCGCAGCGTGGTTAAGCCGAGGTCGTTGGTAGAACCGTATATGGAGGTACGAACACGAAAGTCTGGCCCTAAAAACTGCAGCGCCGCCGCCGTGGTGAACAGCTTGACGTTGGAAGCCGGGACAAAGTAGCGATCGCTGTCCCGCTCATAAACCAGCTCGCCCGTCTCCGTTTCTACCCGTACCCCCAGCCGAGCCGGACGCAGGGCAGGCTGAGCCGCGATCGCTTCGACCCGCGCTGTCAAATCAGCCGGACAAACAGCGGCGATCGCGGGCGCACTTGGAAAAACGCTTGCCAGCAGCAATAGCCCTAGCCATCGGTATTTCCGTTCAAAGTTTGGGTGGGCACGCTTGGCTTGGCCCATCCTACAGTTCACTGGTTTGGCAATGTTGAAACATTGGTGTTAAAGCCCGCTTTGAGGGACATTCTCTGCTTGGCTCATGCTGCAGTTCGCTGTGGTAACAGCAGGAAACTGCATTAAGGCGATCGCTGTAGGACGGGCAAAGGGTATGGCCCGCGCCCATCAGAGCTAATCTACTGCTCTGCCTGCTCAATTTCGGCTCTAGACTCGTCCCAGTAGGCGCTATATGTCCACTCTTCGTTGCTGCCCTTATCTTCTGTTTCCCAGCGATAAATAGCCGATTTAGGATCTACCCCTACCTCAATCAGCTTGGCCCCCATGTAATATTCCATCTGCTTCAGCGTCCGCTGTTTCAGAAACTCAGACTGCGCCTTGGGAATACTGCGCGACATATGAGCTTGTGTATGCTTTGCCATAACCGTTCAGTCTTAAATGATTTCAGCATAAAAGATTGAAATGTCTTTATACAAGGCATTTCAACCATTTTTAACGCTCACGAACTAGAGCGGCATTGCGCCTAGATAGCTACAGCCCTATACCGGGGTTTTCTCGCTCGGCTGACTGTCGGGCAGGCCAATTTCACTGCAAACTTCGTAAAAGCTGGTCGTGGGTGGCTGCTCAAACAGGTGGGCGATTCGGTTGAGAGCGTCTTTGTAGGCTTCGTTTTGGTGAGCGTCCATATCGCCAACATTTTCCCACAGGATGATGGCAATACCGCGATCGCTGTCAGGCTCTTGCAGCAGGTAAGCGCCTTTGAAGCCCTGCTGGTAGGTGGAAACCGCTTTTTCATAGAGCTGCCGCGCCTCAGCAAAGGTACCGGGCTTAAACTCACCAATAGCAACGTAAGCCTGCTTATGTTTGAGAAAGTCTGAAAATTCTGACATCTGTAATTTCACTCATCTACTTGGGTTACTAGTCTGCCGTAGGAAGTGGATCTTGTGAGCGATCCCCAAGGGTGTCTTAAGATACTGAAAACTATTGATGCAAAATTATTGAGAGACATTGCAGAGCAGCGCCGCCCGTAAAGCTTTATGAGCACTTGAAGTCTGCTGACGCAATCCAGGAGTCGCAAGACCGAAGTGATCCTCCCAGACCTCAGCAGCCTATTCGGTATGGACCTATCAATGCGGTCAAACCTTAAAACGCAGCTTCAGGCAACTGTTGAAGCGGCACTCAGCCAGTCGCAAGTTCCTGGTGCCGCGATCGCCATTTGGCTGGACGGTCAGTCCTGCTTAGAAGCAGGCATTGGCTATGGGGATAAACGGCAGCAAGTACCACTCCCCGTAGACGCCAGCTTCTATATCTACAGCATCACTAAAGTCCTCATCGCAACCGCATCGCTTTATCTGGCCGATCAAAAACGGTTAGAACTAGATGCCTCGGTACAAAGCTATTTAGCCAATTTTTCACTAGACCGCACCATTACGCTTCGCCATCTGCTAAGTCACACCAGCGGTCTACCCGACTATGGCGGCACCGCTGCTTACAAGGAGGCAGTTAAGGCTAATCCCCGCAGGCCCTGGTCACTATCCACCTTTTTTGAGTTGGCTCAGGCCCAAGGACTCCAGTTCGCACCGGGAACAGACTGGGCCTACTCCAATATTGGCTACCTGCTCCTCAAGCAAGTACTAGAGCAGGTGACAGATTTAACCCTAGGACAGCTTTTAGATCAGGTCATTTTTAGGCCACTATCTCTAGCAAAAACCTTTGTCCCCGAGACTCTAGAGCAAGTTGGTGAACTGACACCGGGATATACCGATTGCTGGAGCCAAGATGAGCTGCAAAATATGACTCAGGTTTATCACCCATCTTGGGTAGCTCACAGCGTTGCCATTTCAACAGCGCCTGAATTAGCCAAAATCATCGACGCTTTACTCTCAGGTCAAATCATCAGCCCATCTTTGGTTGAGCAGATGTCTCAGCCCGTTCATACTTTGGGGAAATATCCGCTGTTTACAAGTTTAGGCTACGGGCTAGGGCTTTTTATTGATGACGCCTCTCCCTACGGAATTGTCAGAGGCCACACGGGGGAAGGCCCCGGCTATTCCGTCGCGGCTTTTCACTTGCAAAAGTTGGCGAATGTCAGGGCCACTCTAGTAGTCTTAGCCAACCGGGACAAACCTGATTTTGGCCTGTCTTTGATATATCGCATCGCTCAGACGATCGCTGCAAACAGCTAACCAGCTAGTCCTTCAGCAGGCGATCGCCCCACTGACTCAACTGCCGACCGAGCCAGCGTTTTGCTTGCTTCCAGCCCGCTGCTATCTTTTGCCCCCGGCTAGCGATCGCCTCTGGCCAAGTGGATTCTAGCTGAATCTGACGCATCCGCCTTCCTAAGAACGGAGGCTGAACTTTGGGTAAGGTCAGCACGAGCTGATTGCCCCGCATTTCGCTGCGGACGCGATCGCGGTCAATCTGACAGGGTAGGGAAATGACCTGCTGCATTTGACCGTAGCCAAGCATCTGGCTGTAGCGATCGCTTTGCTGCTGGTGCTGACAGGCCGACAAAATCACTCGCTCTGAATCAACCTGAACGCCAATATCGTAAGCGCTAAGACCGGGAAGCCAGGCCGTGAGGATGAGCGCCGCGTCAGTCTCAGTCAGCTCCAGGTTCCAGTTGGGTAGAGTGCTAAAACCGTTGTGAAAGAGTCCGGTATCAAAAAATAAATCGTCAATTTGCCGCTGCCAGGGATCTATCATCCAGGGGGACGGCCAAGGCGTTATTCGCATAAATACCTCCAACCTCAGCGATCTAATCTTTTACTTTGATTATGCCGCTGAGATATAGGCTAGGGCAGTCGAGATCTCCTCTCGTTTGTGGCGAGATCTCCGATAGGTTAGGCAGGCACGACCACCTGCTTCAGGCCAGCTAGCGCAAAAGCGCTGTGAATCGCCTGCAGAGCCTTGATACCCTCTGCCTGAGCCACCACGCAGCTAATTTTTATTTCTGAAGTGGCAATCATTTGGATATTGATGTTCTCGTCGGCTAGGGCACGAAACATCTTGGCCGCCACGCCTGGCTGATGGACCATTCCCGACCCGACAACGCTGACCTTAGCGATCGCCGTATCCAAAACTACTTCCCCGCAGCCTGAGTCAGACAGGGTTTTCTCTAGCAGCACCTTGGCCGCCTGAGCATCGGCCTGACTTACGGTAAAAGCAATATCGCGGGTGTTTTGTCCGGCTACCGGGCGGCAGCGCTGGGACTGGATAATCATATCCACGCTGATGCCGTTATCCGCCAAAGACTGAAAGATTTTAGCGGCCATACCGGGGCGATCGGGGACTTGGCGAATGGCGAGACGAGCCTGATGCTGATCGAGAGCAGCTCCCCGTACCGCAGGCGAGGCCGTCTGAATTGGAGCAGTTTGATCGAGGCGGGCAGGGGAACAGTTGAGGCCAAAGCTTTTGCAAAGGGCCGCAATGGCGCGATCGCAGTCCGCCAGCACCACGGTACAGCTCACCTTGACCTCTGAGGTGGAAATCATTTGGATGTTTACGCCTGCTGCCGCCAGGGTTGAGAACATCTGCGCCGCCACGCCGGGACGACCAATCATGCCCGCGCCCACGATGCTCACCTTCGCCATCTGCCGATCGACAATCACCTCGGCTTCATCCGTAGCGGCAGGGTGGTTGCGCAGCGCCGGGGCGATCGCCTCAGCGACGGCCTCCGCCCGGCTGAGATTGTCACGGGTGACAGTAAAGGCAATATCGTTGGTATTGCCATCGTGGATAGACTGAATGATTAAGTCTACGTTGAGCGCTTGCTGGCCCAGTTCGCCAAACAGCCGCGCCGCAATCCCAGGACAGTCCGGTACCCGCAGCAGCCCCACCTTGGCCTGATCGGTGTCAAACTCAATGGCATCCACCGGATGGGCTAGCTCTAGTCCCTGGAGCGATCGCCCCTGTAGCAGCGGCGACTGCACCGCCGTTCCCGGTTCTTCACTCCAGCTAGAGCGCACCACCATCGGGACACCATAGTTACGGGCAATCTCCACGGCGCGGGGGTGAAGTACCTTCGCTCCTAGGCTAGCTAGCTCCAGCATTTCGTCGCAGGTGATCTCGCTCATGAGCTGGGCTTCTGGTACTAAGCGCGGATCGGTGGTTAAAATGCCGGGCACATCGGTATAAATTTCGCAGCGATCGGCCTTGAGCGCCGCCGCCAGCGCCACCGCCGAGGTATCAGATCCCCCTCGCCCTAACGTGGTAATTTCTAAATCTGGCGTATCACTGATGCCCTGGAACCCAGCCACCACAACTACTTCGCGCTCAGCTAGGTGGCGCTCGATTCGGTCAGTCTTGATATTGAGGATGCGGGCGCGGCTGTGTTCGGCCTCAGTGACAATGCCCACCTGAGCGCCCGTCAGGGAGGTAGCGGGTTGTCCTAGCTCATGCAGAGCCATGCTCAACAGGGCAATAGATACCTGCTCCCCGGTAGAAAGCAGCATGTCCATTTCTCGGCGGCTAGGCTGGGCGGTAATGTCGCTGGCCAGCTTTACTAAACCGTCTGTGGTCTTACCCATCGCGGAGACGACCACCACTACTGTGTTGCCTGCCTGAGCCGTCTGCATCACCCGCCGAGCTACCGCCTGAATCCGCTCAACGGTGCCGACCGAAGTTCCCCCGTATTTCTGGACGATTAACGCCATCCCGCTTACCTAACCTTGTGAATCACCCACTTTAGATTGCTAGACTCTTAACTTAGCAGAGGTTAGGAAAGAGAGGGAAATTCCTCTGCCCCTCGGCGCTCTGTCCAGCAGCAGGTACCTAAGCTATCTCACTCTGTTCTAGTAAGCCTCGAAGCTTGTACTTGCGGGCATGAACTTGGAGTAGATGGGCGCGGTCGCGTGCCCAGTCAGCCTTCTCAGCTCGCAACCCGGTTTACATAACAATCCACTAGCTCAACTAAATCGGGCTGGATGTCTACCATCGTCTGCACTAAATCCTGAGTTTGCAGAGGATTGAGCTGATCAAGGAGCTGGGCTAAAGTAGGCTTGATTTCAACTCGCTCGGCCTGATGCAGACAAACCAAAGCTGTTGCCACAATATGTTTACACCAGCCGCCCCAGTCGTAAGGGCAGCTACAATGGGCTGCGCGGCCAGGCTCTAGAACAACCTGATAAGGCTCATACTGGCTACCCTGCACCGCAGCATATATCGTTGTCCCTCTTTGAGTCACCTCACTAACAGAGCCTGATGCGTAAAGATCTTCGCCGCGCTCAAAAGACTGAGCAGAGGCATTGTCTAGGATAAGAGCCTCGGTGATTTCAGAAAGAGACATAGGTTGATGCAGTACCGTTTGCCTATTTTTGTCGCTATTAGGTAGCAGGCAGCGCGATCGCCTGTTTGTTTTTAGCTTTCTTGGGTCTTGAAACGCGATCGCTCTCACTAAAAAGCAAGAGCGATCGCGTTTATAGCTGATAATTTAGAAGCTTGATAGACACTGGGGGGAAGTGTGTTCTACCCTTCTTCAAGACGATTTTCAGTGAACATCTAAGCTTTAGCGAGTGGGGGCAGCGGACGCTAAATTTTGCACAGAACGGTGTAGATCTTCCAAGAGAGAAGAAACCTGCTGGCACTTGACGGCTAAAGGATTTAGCGTTGTTTGAATCTGGTTTAACTCTTCAGAAGTCAGATAGCCATTTTGAGGACAAGAGAGCGGAATGGGAATGCGCAACTGATGCAGCCGGGCAACGCCTATCAGCCGATCGGTAATTTCTAAAGGCAGCACAATAATCAAAGCTAGATCCTCCAATGCATTAATTCTTAAGATGCGATTGACATCTAAAAAGTTTCAGCAATGTCATTGAAGCAGTTGCGCTTATAGTTAGCATCCTCCCTAAGGGGAAGAAAACTAATTTTGAAATGTTGTATTAGCTACCTCTGATTTTAAAATTAAGTGATAAACAGTTCGCCAACAATGACTGAAATCACGCAAATATCTCGTTTTCAGTTCGACAGCAGTAACATCCAATCAAAGTTTCAATTGGTATCATTGATTACTTTGAGGCGAACGATCGCTCTTGGTACTGAACTGACAACCAGGCAAAATCGCCGGTGCCTTAGTCTGTACGTAGCAGCCTCGGCAAATGCACAGCCAAGCCAGAGAGGGTTTCCATTCCCGGAATAGCTACCTGCGTCACCTCAATTTTTAACTGAATGCGAGGCCCCCAGGCCTGCTGCCGCACCCAGCAGCAACTGCCCTGGCACTGAATAACCAAAAAGTCAGGCAGATCCTGGGGTTGGCCCTTTAGTCTGACAAATTTTCCGGGACCTAGCGTAAGTGCAGGCATAACGCAATCCTCCTGAGAGAGCGCAACAGCCACCACGCCAATAGTACCAATGAACTAAACAATAGTTTAGTTATCAGCAGCACTTATTCACAATTAAATTACAGGCGCAGAACCGCCATAAAGGCCGACTGAGGCACATCTACAGTGCCAATAGACTTCAGGCGTTTTTTACCTTCTTTCTGCTTCTGCAATAGCTTCTTCTTACGGGAAATATCACCGCCGTAGCATTTCGCTAGCACGTCCTTACGCAGGGCGGGGATACTCTCGCTGGCAACTACGCGGCTACCAATTGAAGCCTGTAGCGGAATCTTAAACTGGTGACGTGGAATCAGCTCCTTCAGCTTTTCCACCAGGGCACGACCGACATAGTAAGCCTTGTCCCGGTGCACAATCGTGGCTAACGAATCTACCGGATCA
>JAAHIC010000819.1 GCA_010671965.1 Leptolyngbya sp. SIO4C5 | reverse complement strand
GCCCGGCTATGGGAAGGCGATTTAGAAATGCAGCTCAAAAGCCGCAAAGAAGCCCCTAGACTCTGTCCGCTTTGCAGTGGCGATCATGCTTGGCATTTAGCGCTGTCGAAGCCAGAAGCCGAGGCGTGCTCCGAGGAATCTGATTATGCTGCATTTGCTCTATATTCTTGTCTTTACTGTTCTGGCAGTTTTTGCTGTCTGGAATTTGGTTCGCAATCTGATTACCCTCGGTTCTGAGTCTCGCACCCGCCCCCGCCGGGCTCAGCCTGGGAGCGGTAGCCTATCGCCGTCTCAGCCGGGAGGAGCTTCTCCCCACCCGGAATTGCTAGACATGGAAGGCAACGTTATCAGCGAGCCGCTCCTGGTCATGCGCTCTATCTCTATGCAGGATGCCAGAGAGCAGCTAGACGCGCTTTACGAAGCGTCTAAGGGCGGCGATGACAGACAAGACGATTAGATGATTTTCTGATCGCCCAACTTCTGCCCCATTTTTGTAGAGGTAAGCTGCACTATGCAGTTTACCTCTTTCGCTTTTACTCAGCGCTCACCTGACCGTTATTTTTGAAGTAGGCTTCTAAGACCTGGCGCACCATAGGAGCCGCGATCGAACCGCCACCGCCACCAGAATGTTCGCCAAAAGCGACGACTACAATTTCTGGATCATCCGTCGGTCCGTAAGCTCCAAACCAGGTATGGTTTTCATAGGGAGGCGCTTCAGCAGTACCGCTCTTGCCTGAAACCGGCGGCAAACTAGGGATGTTGAGAGCCTTACCAGTGCCACCCGTGATGACCTGTCTGAGGCCCTGCTGCAGAATTTTAACCGTGCTAGGCTGCAGGCCGATATCGTCTCGCCACTGTTTGGCATCCGCGTCGTCTTTGAGCAGGTGAGGCTTGACCCGATAGCCCCCATTGGCAGGGACGGCAAACATAACGGCCACCTGCAACGGCGAGGTCTGCATGTAGCCCTGACCGATTGACATGTTGATGGTGTCGCCCAAATACCAGCCTTCGTCTAGAATCTCTTGTTTCCAAGCTTCATCCGGCACTAGGCCAGCGCTCTCTTCTGTTGCCAGCTCAATACCAGTTTTTTGCCCAAAGCCATAGCGCTTACTCCACTGGATCAGCGGCTCCTCACCCATGCCCATCGCCGTCTGATAGAAAAAAGTATCGCTACTCCAGGCCATTGCGCCTTGAAAGCCCAACGGCCCGAATCCGGCGAGGTTCCAATCCCAGAACTGGATTCCCCCCGCCGTAATGTAGGGATAGGTCGCTAGCACCGTATTGGGCGAATAGCGCCCGGACTCAATGGCGGCGCTCGTAGTGACGATCTTGTAGGTACTGGCTGGCGGATAGGTGCGTAAGGAACGGTTGAGGAAGGGGTAGTTTCTACCCTGAAGTAAGTTCCACTGCTCGTCACTGATTTGGGTCGAAAAAATATTGGGATCAAAGGTGGGACGACTGACCATCGCCAGCACCTCACCGTTGCGCGGATCTAGAGCCACGATCGCGCCGATACGATTGCCCAATGCGGCCTCGGCTGCTCGCTGCAGGTCTAAATTGATCGTCAGACTAATATCATTGCCGGAGGTGGCGGGCTTTTCGCCTAAAACCTTGATAATGCGACCGCTACTGTCTACTTCTACCTGCTGACCGCCCCAGACGCCTCGGAGCTGTGGCTCAAAGGCAGCTTCGGCTCCCATTTGACCGACGACATCTCCCAGTCGATAGCCCTCTTCTTCTCGTTCTAGCAGCTCCTCATCGGTCATTTCGCCGGTATAGCCCAATACGTGGGCGGCCAGATCCCCGTGGGGATAGTTACGTACAGCTTCTGCTTCTACCCTCACACCGGGCAGCTCAGCGCTGTACTCTGTCAGGGCGATCGCCTGGGCTGGGCTTAAACCACGGGCAATGGGGACTGACTGAGTTGACTCATGGCCCGCCTGCTCTAGGCGGGATTGAATGGCCTCGGCGGAGATATCCAGTAGCCGGGCTAGACGCTCGACGACGCGATCGCGCTCTGTTTCCGGTAGCGCAATCGGCCAGATGGAGACTGAATGTGAAAGGCGACTGCCAGCTAAGATCTTGCCATTGCGATCGAGAATTGTGCCCCGCGCGGGTCGCTTGGGCAGCAGTAAAATACGATTGTTTTCAGCCAGTTGACGATTGCGATTACCTTCAATCAGCTGCAGATAGAATAGACGGCTACCAATGCCGCCCAAAAGCCCTAAACTCACCAGCAGCATAATGACCAGAGACTGATACTGGCGACCGACTGTCCGGGTAGTCTTGTCAGCGAGGGTCGGAGAAAAGCGAGTGAAGGCCATAGTTAAACGCTAAACTAAGTAGCTGAGCCATCTATGCCTAGCCAACTCAGCTAAGTCAACGTTTAACTATGGCCTTCACTCGCTTTTCTC
>JAAHIC010000818.1 GCA_010671965.1 Leptolyngbya sp. SIO4C5 | reverse complement strand
ATTTCTCCTTGACTATTTCTGGGATAATCAATGGCTCTACAGTACTGATAAAGTGTAAGTTGCTGTTGACCAAGCTGAATATCGGCCTGATTAGATTGGTCTAAGTAGCTTAAGATTGCCTGAATTAAAGCTTCTGTCTTAGTAAAAAGTTCAGCGTGAAGGGTGCCATGACAAATCGGCCCCACTTCAATGCAAAGCCTGTATTTAGCCAGCGATCGCAGGGCATCCTGCTCGCGGCCAGACAGGGCCGAACTGTATACTTTTAGGGCCGGTTCTATCGTGCTCAGGTGAGCTGCTAACCTTAAGACAAACTGACTTGAATTATCCAAGATTAGCATCATGCCGGCATTGGCACTGGTGCTGTGGATATCAATGGCGAAATCAACAGGAGTCCGGCCCGCCAAGCCAAACTGCTCGCGTATTTCTATTGCTCGTTGCACTTCATAGACAGCTGAGTCAACATCTTCAGTTTGCCGATCTTCAAGATTGAAACAGCGATTTAAATCTTGATCGATATAGCGTAGTCCGGCAGTCATGGCGCGAGGATTTCCCAACAGCAATACTGTTTCAAATGACGCTCTTTTTACTAGCTCTGGATTCTGCTCAAATTTCTTGACTAAATAGATGCCTGTAAGCTCATTGCCGTGGGTGCCTCCGGCTATCAGCACACGATTGATTTTATTCATGGATTTTCCGAATTGAAGTTGGCGTAGCTAGGTCTTAAGCCCAGTTGGCTTACACTGTACTCAGCCATAGATATGGTGAGATCACCATAATCAACATTGTTATATGACGAAATAGACATAACTGCGATGAAATCAGCAAGATGGCATGGACTTGAGCTACGACACTTGGATTACGCCATTACCGTTAAAAAGCATCAGGGGTTTGTCCCCGCTGCGATCGCTTTGAAATTGGATCAAGGCTTTTTAAGTAAACAAATTCGACGGCTTGAGGCCAGGCTCGGCTTTGAGCTGTTTGATCGCACAATTCGACCGCTGGGAATAACGGCTGCAGGGCAGGTGTTTTTGGCTGAGGCAGAGCGCATTTTGAGCCGCACCGACAAAGCTATTCAGCTTGCCTACGAAACCCAGCAGGGACAGTGGGGACGCCTCGATGTTGGTATTAATACATCCGTGGCTAACAGTATCCTGCCAAAACTTTTAGAGACCTTTCTGCAACACTACCCCAATGTTGATCTCATGCTGCATGAGCTGCCCTCCTATGAGCAAATCAAGCAGCTCAAAACCCGAAAAATTGACGTGGGCCTATTTCACAAGCATAGTTTACGCACCCCAGAAGGTTTAGCGGAAACGTTCAGCACGCTATCAATCTTTCAGGAAACGCTTCTGGTCGTTTTGCCAGAGAAGCATCGCCTTGCAAAGGAAGCCAAAATCTCACTGGCACAACTTGATGGCGAACGATTTGTGCTGCCGCCCCGAACCTTGATCAATGGCTTACGAGAGCAAATTGAGCAGACCTGCGCGCAGTTCAACTGTCAGCCAGTCGTGGTTCAAGAAGCCGCTTGGATTACCACTGTTTTAAGCTTAGTTGCTGCAAAAGTGGGCGTTTCAATCTTGCCCGCGAACACGAAAAAGTTACGGCGATCGGGTGTCGTATATCGCGAGATCCAGGAGACTTCACCAATTTTGGAAATCTTAGCGGTCAAAGAAATTGATCATGATTCACCTACCGTGCAAAACTTCTTCAATCTTTTGAATCAGATCAGCCTGTAAAACAACGGCATCTATACAAAGTATCGACACAAGCGATTTCATCGGGTTGACATTGCTTGATCAACCTGGCTTCCTCGGCATAGTCTCCCTCGGTGATGACCTCTATTAGAACCCAACCCAGGGGTTGATCAAATTCAGTGATACCCAACACCATTTGTAAATAAATATAAAGCTTACGCCAAAAAAGATTCTATGACTGTCCCGTAAGCGTACTCCTTGTGTAGCTAGCTGGAGCTTATCTGACCCTTGCTTACAAAGCGCTCTAAAGTTTCACACTCACGACAGGCTCATAGGACTCCAACTAGCGGCCCGTCAGTTTTAACTTTGCGCGTGATTGTAGGTTGGGTTTCGCTCCGTTCAACCCAACAACGGCAAGAGTTTTGTGGGGTTACGCTACCGCTAACCCAACTTACAGATTCAAACTTGACGCTGCCCTGACTAATTGGCCAATCCTTGAGCTTTCTGAATATGCGAAGACTACAGATTTGCTATCTCTGCGAAGCAGTCAAATAAGAGACTATTGCACAGCCTATAACCATGATGCAAAAACTACGCCGATATCGTTGGCTAAGCTTGATCGCTGGGATCACTTCTCTACTGCTATGTCTGATTACAGCAGCGCCCAGTACGGCCCACTGGTCTGATTTAGCCACAGCAGAAATTATCGTCGAAGAAGCTA
>JAAHIC010000817.1 GCA_010671965.1 Leptolyngbya sp. SIO4C5 | reverse complement strand
TAGTTCCTTAAAACGAAAGCTCCGCAAGTCTTTTCGTTTTCTTTGGCGAGAAACCACCTACGTCACGCCGAAGAAAACGAAAAGACTTGCGGAGCTTTCGTTTTAAGGAACTAAAGGGCATAGATAGGAGGCAGGCACACGATGATGAATGGCATACTGGGGATCGACCAGCACTGAAAATCTTGAAATCCTCCCAATGCTATCGAGCATTTGATAGAGTCTAGGCAGAGCGAGAGGATCATCGAATCCACTTCGCCTCTGCTTAGTTTGCCATTCCCAAGCATCTGTTCTGCATAAATTTCGGATTAACTATGTATGAGCTAGAGCGCGATCGCCAAGAAAATTGCTTTGGCGAGTCTCTCGTTGAGTTGAGCAGTATTAGTAAAATTTTTGGCTCTAATCAAGTGCTTGACGGGGTTGATCTTGTGATTAATCGGGGTGAAGCGGTAGCTATTATTGGCCCTTCGGGTACTGGGAAATCAACTATTTTGAGAATTATTGCTGGTCTGCTAGCCCCCGATCAGGGCGATATTTATGTGGCTGGTCAGCGGCGAATGGGCCTGATTGATGACTCTCCCGATCCCATTCGTATCGGCATGGTGTTTCAACAGGCAGCTCTATTTGATTCACTTTCAGTGGATGAAAACGTTGGTTTCTTTCTGTATCAGCACTCTCGGCTCTCTCGCTCAGAAATTCGGCGGCTCGTCGATGATGCTTTGGAAATGGTGGGTCTGCCAGGCATCGCCGATCGCTACCCGGCAGAGCTATCCGGCGGTATGCGCAAGCGGGTCAGCTTTGCCAGGGCGGTAATTCCCAATCCCGAAAATCCGCGCGATCGCCCTGACTTACTGCTCTATGACGAGCCAACCGCTGGACTCGATCCAATCGCCTCAACCGTGATTGAAGATCTGATTCGAGAGATGCAGCGGGGGCAAGCCTGCGGTTCCTATGTCATGGTGACGCACCAAGACAGCACCATTCGCCGTACGGCTGACAGAGTTTCATTCCTCCATCAAGGTAAAATTCAGTGGAGCGGTGCGGTTGCCGATATTGACACGACCGATAGCCCGCTTGTACGACAGTTCTTTAGTGGCAAGACGGAAGGCCCCATCCATGTCGTTGGATAGGCGAAAGTGACTCAGGAGAAACTATGCGAGCACGCACTATTCGGGAAGGGGCGGTTGGTTTACTAATCCTAGCCGGGGTTGGTTTATTTGGCATATTGGTGCTGTGGCTGCGAGGCTTAAATCCAGGACAGCGCAGCTATCAAATCTTAACGGGGCTAGAAAACACTCAAGGAATTCAGGTCGGCACGGTTGTCAGCTATCGCGGCGTCGTCATTGGCCGAATTGTATCAATCGATCCGGGCACCAATCAGGTCGGCGTTGCGATCGAAATTACGGAGCCTAACCTGATTATTCCAAGTGACTCTGTTGTAGAAACAAACCAGTCGGGCCTGATTGGCGAAACAACAATCGCCATTGTCCCCCAAGATTCGCTGCCTGAGTCTGCTTTAGCAATGAGTCCGTTTGGAGAAGACTGCAACAGCAACGTGATTGTCTGCGACGGCGATCGCTTACCCAGCACGCCAGGTTTAAGCTATGACACGCTGATTCGCTCAGCCGATAAAATTGCCTCGGCGCTTTCAGATCCAGAGCTGATTGAAGAAGTGCAGGTGCTGGTCAAAAACACCTCTGTCATCACTCGCAACGTTGTGGATCTCAGTGATGAGCTCACAGAACTGACCCGCGAAGTCCGGCAAGAAGTTTCACCGATTGCAGCCAATACCCAACAAACGCTGGCTGCTGCTAATGCCGCTGCCGCTGCCGCCGGAGACGCCGCCCGCCAGGTCGAGCTGACAGCCGCCGAAGCCAGCAATTTATTAGCGGCCAATCGAGCCAGCGTAGTTACAACGCTGAACAATTTGAGTGCGGGTAGCGATCGCCTCGTACGGCTGATCGATTCGGTTGCCCCTGTGGCCGAGGAGGGTGAACTGATTACCAACTTAGAAACCCTCTCCGTTAATGCGGCCGCGGCCTCAGAGAATTTACGGACAATTACGGCAGCCTTTAGCACGACTGAGAATCTGGTCATGCTGCAGCAAACGCTAGAATCTGCCCGCAGCGTTTTCCAAAGCGCAGAGAAGATTTTGGCTGACGTGGATGAACTCACCGGCAATCCCAGCTTTCGCAATGACATTCGCGATTTAGTCGATGGTTTAAGCGGTCTAGTTTCCTCTACTCAAACCCTAGAAGAACAAACCCAACTAGCTCAGCTCTTAGAACCTGCACCTACAGCCCCAAATACGGCAGTTGTCTTTGCGCTACAGCCTGTAGCTGAAAATTCAGATCGGGAATCGCTCAAAGCGGCTCGGCTACCCGTCATTATTCGAGATGGGCAACCCTACGTGCTGAGAGCA
>JAAHIC010000816.1 GCA_010671965.1 Leptolyngbya sp. SIO4C5 | reverse complement strand
TTGCCCGCCAGCGCTCTGGCCACGGCTACCCGCTGCTTTTGCCCCCCGGAAAGATCCTGAGGCAAACGTCCGGCTTTGTCGGCGAGTCCTACCTGATGCAGCAGTTTCATCCCCTGCTTTCTGGCAGCGCTGCCTCGAATGCCCTGGATTTCTAGGGATAATTCTATGTTTTCAGCCGCCGTCAGGGCTGGAAATAAGTTGAATCCTTGAAAAATAAAGCCAATATGGTTCCGCCGAAAACGAGTTAGGGCTTTGCGAGACAGGCGGGTTACCTCCTCTCCCAGCAAGTAAACCTGGCCTGCTGTTGGCGTTAAAATGCCTGCTAGGATCGACAGCAGCGTCGTTTTACCCGATCCCGAAGGCCCCATGAGTAGCCGAATTTCTCCCGGCTCAACCGTCAAATCAACGCCCTTCAAGACTCGAAACTGCTCTAGTCCGGACTGAAACACCATCTCGATGCCTTTAGCTGCGATCGCAAACTGATGAGTAGTCTGCTCTTGGGGCAGCAAACGGGAAGGGGTTGACCCAGGAATCTGGGAAGACGGCATAGATGCAATCATAAAAAGCTCTCTTTCAGCCTATCAAACTCTTTTTCTTTCAGCTCAGACCCTGCTCAAGCCTTAAACACAATGCCCGGATCGACCCGCATTACCTTTTGAATCGCAAAGACAGCAGAGCCGACACACATCAGCACCGTCACCCCTAAAACGCCAGCCGCCGAGGCCGGAGTGATTAGAATAACGATACCCTGACTGGCTAATGTCCAAGCGCCCAATCCCCAGCACAGCAGGATACCAGGAACATAGCCCAAAATTGCCATCCATAGAGCCTGCTCCACAATGACGCCGTAAATAGTTGAGTCTGAAGCTCCCATCGCCTTGAGAGTGCCAAACTCTTTCAGGTGTTCAGCAACCGACGTGTAAAGGATTTGCGCCACAATCACCATGCCCACAATCACGCCCACAACGGCCCCTAAGCCCAAAATAAATCCGATACCCGTGCGGTTCTGCCAGTAGGACTGGGTCTGATCGATCAGCTCCTGACGGGTAAAAGCGCGAGTGCCGGGTAAGGCTTGCTCTAGCCGCTGCTTGGCTGTCGCCACGTCAACGTCGGCAGCAACCCGCACCAGCAAAAAAGTTACGGGCGCATCGGCCCCCAACTCAGCCGGTGCAGCCGACTGCTCTGACGGCGCATCTGCAGATTCACGCTCATAGGAGTTGACGCAGGTGATATCTCCGTTCCCAAGCTGGCAGGTAAGACCAGCCGAAAATCCCGAAGTCGCGTAGGCGTTGGCATTTTTAAGTGAAGCAAAAACAAACTTGCTGGAGACTAAGGACTGCGTTCCTTGAGTGACACCCACCAGCCGGGCTGGCAGCGAACGGATTCTAGCCGTGTCGCCCACCTGAGCTAAGCCAAATGAGCGCAAATTAGTTTTATCGACAATTACCGTATAGGGCTGCTTTAGAGCCTCAATCGTCTCTGCAGCAATATCACCGGGTCTAAATAGCTCTCCATCTGGATCAAAACCGAATATTCTCAGCGTCGTCAGTCTGCCCCGCTCGGAATACCAGCGGCCTGAGCCAATGATTAGCGGCTCTACCCGCTCAATTCCCTCAACCTGTCGTGCCTCTCGTAGCTGCACCAATGGAAACGGCTCGGTCAGCTCAAAGTTGACAATATTTTCGGAAGCGACCCAAATGTCAGCACTGGACTGCTCAATTAGCAGCGTCGTTGAGCGGGTAAACCCCTTGAGAATGCCAGTTTGAATCGTGACCAGACTAACCGCAAACATGATGCCAGCCTGGGCTACCAGCAGCCGAGGCAAATCTTTGAGCAAGTTCTTACGGGCAACAGAAACCATAGGTGAGATGAAACGGCCAGAAGAGTTGCGTAAGTCCTACTTTAATCGTTTTCCAGGTGGCTCTGAAGCCGTCTGAGCCAGTTATTCAACTGTACAGTCTTGGTCAGATGAATTGATCATGAAGGCGATCGCCGCAGCCAGCGACAAGTTCAGTGAGAGATCTGAGAGCAATTCCGACATTTGGCGCAGGATGTCTATCTCGCTTCAGTTTCAAATCAAACAGGCTGTGTACTTATACGGAGGAAAAATCCAAGCCAACAGCAACCTGTGAAGCTCTACCTAGAAAAGCTCTAACTGAGATAAATAGAGCAGTTGAGAGACTCGCAAATTCACTATTAATTTTGACGATTGCTTTGTCCATACTGAGGAAAGTTGAATTTTCAAAGTATCAACTATTGGAATCGTCACTCAATTGGAGGTCATAAATTTATGAGACGTTATAGTTCTGCCCTAGCAGCAACTATTGCAGCGATCGCCCCCCTGATAGCTGCCTCTGCAGCCAGTGCGGCCACCCTCTCCCGGCAAGCTGCAGATTTGCTGGCTGCATCTAGAGTCAGCAAATA
>JAAHIC010000815.1 GCA_010671965.1 Leptolyngbya sp. SIO4C5 | reverse complement strand
TCATACAGCACAAGATCAATAGCACTGCTCAAAATCCGAAAGTTTGCCACGCCGGGAAACTTTCGGATTTTGAGCAGTGCTATTGATCTTGTGCTGTATGAGTTTTGTGATCAGCCCCAGGATTACCTGGTTTGGCTGGGCCGGATTTCTCCGGAAAAAGGACTAGAGGACGCGGTAGAGGCGGCCCAGCGATCGCAGAAAAGACTAAAAATCCTGGGCAAGCTAGAGAATCAGGCTTATTGGCAGCAGATTCAGCAGGCTTATCCGGCTGCTCCCATAGACTATCTGGGCTTTCTACCCACCGCCAAACTTCAGGCGGTGCTCAGGCAGGGACAGGCGCTGTTAATGACGCCCCGTTGGGTGGAAGCCTTCGGTAACGTGGCGATTGAGGCGCTGGCCTGCGGTGTCCCTGTGATTGCCTATGAACGGGGTGGCCCAGCGGAAATTGTGCAGTCGGGTAAAACGGGATGGCTGGTGATGCCGGACAGCGTGGATGAACTCGTAGCAGCGATCGCCCAGCTAGGCCAGCTCGATCGCGCAGCCTGTCGCCAGCAGGCGGAGGCGGAATATTCTTTGTCTGCTTTGGGCGATCGCTTCGAGCAGTGGTTCCAGGATATTCTGCAGCAGTATTAGGCTATAGATATGGCTCTACCTTTGATTTGCTCTCTGTTCTGGCTGCCCAATGCAGCAGCGTTAGAGACTCAACCAGCTACTCTGCTCTATCTCCCTGTCCCCGGTAGTTCTGCTGACTGGGGTGCGTTTATCTTCTTTGGCGGAATTTTGGCGCTAATTGCCTGGCAGGTTTATCACACCCGCGAACGCTGATGATTCCTGCAGCCTCTGAGATTGCCCCTATGCATAAAGCCAACGCCCCCTTAGACTTATCTTTGAAAGCAAAGAAAGTCTCAAGCAGGGTCAACCATGCGAATTCTTTTTGTGGCGGCAGAAGTGGCTCCTCTGGCTAAGGTGGGCGGCATGGGCGACGTGGTTGGGTCGCTCCCAAAGATATTGCGAAAAATGGGACATGACGTGCGCATCTTTATGCCGTACTACGGTTTTCTCTCTGAGAAAATTGATGTTCCCGCAGAGCCGATTTGGTGGGGCGCCGCAATGTTCAACAAGTTTGCGGTTTATGAGTCTGTGCTGCCCAAGTCCGATGTCCCCATCTATTTGTTTGGCCATCCTGCTTTTGATCCCCGTCATATCTATTCGGGGGCCGATGAAGACTGGCGCTTTACCTTCTTCGCGAACGGTGCTGCCGAGTTTGCCTGGAACTACTGGAAGCCGGACATCATCCACTGTAATGACTGGCATACCGGCATGATTCCGGTGTGGATGCACCAGTCGCCAGAGATTAAAACTATTTTCACAATTCATAACCTGGCCTATCAGGGACCGTGGCGCTGGCGGTTAGAGCAAATGACCTGGTGCCCCTGGTATATGGAAGGCCACAACACAATGGCCGCAGCGGTACAGTTTGCCGATCGCGTGACCACGGTATCACCCACCTATGCCCAGCAGATTCAAACTGCCAATTATGGTGAGGAGCTAGAAGGACTGCTGTCTTTTATTAGCAGTAAGCTCAGCGGCATCCTCAATGGCATTGATGATGAGTCTTATAATCCGGAAGTCGATCCCCAACTGACGCAAAACTATAGCGTAGAAACCCTCGATCAGCGGCGCAAAAACAAGATTGCCCTGCAGGAAGAAATGGGCTTAGAGATCAACTCCAGCGCCTTTACAGTGGGATTTGTGGGTCGCTTGGTAGAGCAGAAGGGGCTAGATCTGGTCATTCAGATGCTCGATCGCTTCTTGTCATACACCGATGCCCAGTTTGTACTGCTAGGGATGGGCGATCGCTATTATGAAACCCAAATGTGGGAGCTGTCGTCTCGCTATCCGGGGCGGGTGTCTACCTATCTGCTCTACAGCGACTCTCTAGCCCGTAAAATCTATGCCGGGGCTGATGCGTTCCTAATGCCGTCTCGGTTTGAACCCTGTGGCATCAGTCAGCTCATCGCTTTGCGCTATGGCTGTATTCCGATTGTGCGTAAAACGGGAGGACTGGTAGATACGGTGCAGCACCATAATCCCACTGAAGGGACTGGCACTGGCTACTGCTTCGATCGCTATGAGCCGCTAGATCTTTATACCTGCCTAGTCCGAGCTTGGGAAGGCTTCCACTACAAGCAGCCTTGGCGCGACCTGCAAAAGCGGGGCATGGTGCAGGACTTTAGCTGGACGCGATCGGCACTGGAATATATCAGGCTTTACAGCGATGTTTTGGGGCTGTCTTACGATGAGCAGGTTCCGGCTGAGCTAGGGGGCAAACCCGCAGCACCAGCGCCTACCGCCAGCAGTTAGCGGCCACGTTGCAGATATTGGCTGTTTAAACTGCGATCGCCTGCCATTTCCAAAAATCCCCA
>JAAHIC010000814.1 GCA_010671965.1 Leptolyngbya sp. SIO4C5 | reverse complement strand
TTGGCGCTCAGGTCGGACAGACTCTTCAGAAGTCAATTAGATGGGGTTCATACCGCTGGCTGTTTCCTAATATCCGCTGTAAGTCCTCAGCTAACCAAAGTTTTGGGTTGGCTGGGGACAAATGCTATTTTGAGGACGGTTGCAGGTAGCGAGCAAGGCTAAATTACTCTACGCTCTGCTACCCTGATTCGCTCTTTTTGTTGCTTACTCTCAACGGAATTCACTGGCATGATTGTAGTTCTTAAACCAGGTACGCCAACCCCAGAAATTGATCAGCTAGCGCAGGAGTTCCAGAGTCAGGGACTGAATCCTGAAAAGATTGTGGGCAAGCATAAAGTGGTGATTGGTCTGGTGGGTGACACCGCAGACTTAGATCCGCTACAGCTGCGAGAACTAAGCCCCTGGATTGAGCAGGTTTTAAGGGTTGAAAAGCCTTTTAAGCGCGCTAGCCGCGATTATCGCCACGGTGAAGCCAGCACGGTCACGGTGACAACGCCAAACGGTCCCGTTTATTTAGGTGAGCAGCACCCCATTGCCGTCGTAGCAGGACCTTGCTCGGTGGAAAACGAGGCCATGATTATTGCTACGGCCCAGCAGGTACAGGCAGCAGGTGCTCATTTTCTGCGGGGCGGAGCCTATAAGCCTCGAACATCTCCTTACGCTTTTCAAGGTCACGGAGAAAGTGCCTTAGAGCTGCTAGCGGCAGCGCGGGAAGCTTCAGGACTAGGCATCATCACCGAAGTGATGGATACAGCTGATGTGGAAAAAGTGGCGGCAGTGGCAGATGTCCTGCAGGTAGGCGCTCGCAATATGCAAAATTTTGCGCTGCTGAAAAAAGTAGGGGCGCAAGACAAGCCTGTGTTGCTGAAGCGCGGTATGTCAGCGACCATTGACGAGTGGCTGATGGCGGCTGAGTATGTTTTAGCGGCGGGCAACCCCAATGTAATTCTTTGTGAGCGTGGTATCCGAACTTTCGATCGCCAATATGCACGCAACACTTTAGATCTGGCCGCTATTCCGGTGCTGCGCAGTCTGACTCATCTCCCTATCATGATTGATCCCAGTCACGGCACCGGACAGGCTGAGTATGTACCGGCGATGGCGATGGCTGCGATCGCGGCAGGGACAGATGCCCTAATGATTGAAGTACACCCTAATCCGGCTAAGGCTCTATCCGATGGCCCTCAATCTTTAGCGCCGCCGCAGTTTGATCAGCTCATGGCTCAGCTTGCCGTTTTGGGCAAGACCTTAAATCGGTGGCCTCGTCAGTCAGCGATTGCTGGCTGATTCGTCAGCACCAGGCTTTTGGGAAGCGCCACCGCGATCGCTAACTTGAACCTGCAAAATATGCTGCACCTGTACTTCCATCTGCTTCAGCAGTTCTACAATGGCAGGCAGCGCCTCCACCTGGTTAGCCGCAAGGCTGAGATCTTGGCGGGCGCGATCGCGAATCTCATAGATCCGCTGCTGTAAAACTTGGGCCATGTCCAGCGCGTCTCGGCCCAGCTTGTCAATCTGCTGTTGCTGATAGAATTTCAGCGCCGCGCCGCGCAAAACCTGTAGGGTCGCTTCTTCACCCTGATTGCCTGGCATAACCCGAAATCGCAGCAAAACGCGCGTATTCTCATAAAGCCGCTCAATTTCTACCTGCTTGGCTTTCTGCAAAGGGATGAGAGAAATATGAGTCAGCAGCTTGAACTCATTAATGACTCCTTGAAATCTATCGATTTCTAAGTTCTCCAGAATAGACTGAGGAACACCGTCTTTGCTCCACAGAATTCTGCCGCACTCCGGCGTCCTTTCAAAATAAAGTCGCCCGATCCCTTCGTCTAAAACCTGGCTGAGCAAAGCCTGCATCAGCTCCTTGGGGGGCAAGTGGCGTAGCGACTCAATTGAGCTGGCCTGATGCTTAGACTCGACCTGCAGATGGAGAGGAGGGCGCACTTTAGAGCGCGATACCTGCATGACCGCAGGAGAACCCGCCTGAGCGGTTCCTGTGGCTGAGCTGATGCTTTGCGGGTTTGCAGACGGCGTTTGCTGCGGTTGTGGAGCTGACGTTTGAGTTGCAACTGCTTCAGAGCTACTTTCATCTAGCTGCTCTGGCGTATCGACAACAAGGGTGGGCTGAAGATTTTGTTCGCGATAGTCATCCTGACGGTTAGGGGCCCGCTGTTGTACTTGCTCAGAGGCGTCTTTTTGACTTTGAGAAGCCTGCTCCGCCTTTTGTTTGGCTTTGGCAGAATAACTCAGATACTTAGATAGCGTATCTCGATGCCACTCTGATGAAATTGGCCAGGAAACAATCGAGCAGTTGATATAAGCAATTAAGCGCCTGACATAGTCGGCTGCTGCTCGGTCATTCGGATTGACCATACCAAGTCTTGCCGCTTTCAATTGAAGGCAGTCGGCTCAACTTAGGTATGGTCA
>JAAHIC010000813.1 GCA_010671965.1 Leptolyngbya sp. SIO4C5 | reverse complement strand
GTCAATATCAGGCAGACCGATATCCACTACGGCTATATCTGGCTGGATTTCCCGCAAAATGCTGAGTCCAGCCTTACCATTGCCTGTTTCTCCCACTACGCTCATGTCAGGCTGCTGCTGCATTGCACCTCTTCAAACGTTTCGATCGCATCAGCCTGAGTTTCCCTTAAAGAGCAGTTTTAACCGCATGGTTAAGGACGCAGCTCGATATTTACCTTCTTTAGCTAACTGCGTCTATCGTGAGTCTCTTTGGGAAACAAAGACAATTTTGCCTCGTAGCGACGGCGATGATAGCCGTCCTATTCTCTTTAAAGAAAATGCTTTAAATTCTAAAGTCATCTCTGTTCTTGGTGGAAAAATTGATAACATTTTTGAATTAGACGAAGCGTTGACTACGCACCATTAATATCTCGGCAGTTGAAATAATCAAGATGGTTTTAGCATAAAGTTAAAAAGGAGATAATTGTGAAAGAAAATACGTTTTTATCTGTTGTCGTTCCTATTGCTGAGGATGGCGACATTCTTGAGGACGCAGTTTACGACATTGCTGATGTAGTCATGCGTAACTATAGCAATTATGAAATAATCCTGGTTGATAACTGCTCTCAGGATCACACGCGATCGCTCTTTGAGAAAATAAGAAAGTCCATAGACTGTATCCGCTATGTACGGCTTTCTAGAAAATTTGGGTTGGAAATTTTAATTGCTTGTGGTTTAGAGCAGGCAATTGGCAACATAATTGTAGTACTTAGACCAGATTGCGATCCGCCAGCTCTGATTCCGGAATTTGTCCGGCGAGCAGAAGCCTGTAGCGGTGTCGTTGTCGGCAAACGGGATGTCTTCAAAGATCGTTCAATCCTTTACTGGTTAGCCTACAACTTCTACTACAGTATTTGTAAACTGCTGCTTGAGAGACCTCATATCTATCAATCTACGCACTTTATTGCTCTTACACGCCCATCATTAAATGCCCTGCTCAAGATCAAGGGAACCTATCGATATTTGCGCGTTTTGAGTATGTATTCTGAGTCTAGAGATAAAGTTAATACATTAAAGTACAGCAGAATCTCTCGCCGTCGTTCAGAACGCCATCGGGATGCGCTATGTCTTCTAAACGAGTGCGTCCTAATGATCACTTCCAATTCGGTCAGACCGCTACGCTTAGTAGGGGCGATATCAATGATCGGTGCTCTGACAAACTTCATCTATTTGCTTTATATCCTAACAAATAAAGCTTTTTTCGACGTTGTGCCCGGTTGGGCCGCTATCTCTTTTCAAAGCTCTATTATGTTTGGCCTGATTCTCTTTGCCTTTTCCATTATTAGCGAGTATATGGCTCGGCTACTGTATGAGGTCAAGAGTTCTCCGCTCTATTTTATTCAGGAAGAAGTTCAAAGCAATTTTATGGTCAAAGACAGAGAGTCTCGCAATGTCGTTTATAAGTAGTGAAAACTGATTTCCAGTTTTGCCAGACAGACTTGTTTTCTTCACTTTCAGGCTTAGCTATCCAAAGGCTTCGACTTAAATTGGGAGCTTGATCCTATGTCAAGTATAAGTATTCGCAAGCTTTTTTCTCGTGAAGTCGCTTGCCTAGTCTTGCTTTTAACTGGTTTTTTAATTGTTGGGATTGTAGCTTCCTCAAAGTGGCCTATTGTCTGGCGCGACGAAGTCCAGCTACTTGATCCCGCCGCTAATCTATTTTTTAATAGAGGTTTTACCTCAGCGGCTTGGTACGTACAAACCCAAGACGAATTTTGGGCGGGTAATGCCCCTTTATTTTCTTTTCTTCTGTATTTGTGGATGCGACTGCTTGGCTTTGGCCTCGTAGAAGTGAGATCTTTGAACTACTTTTTGATAGTTGGCAGCGTTATTGTCATTTGGCTAGCAGTTCAGCGCTTTCAGCTAATTAAGCGATCGCTTAACCGCATAGTGCTTGTAGTCATTTTGCTCTGCGGCAGCGGTATCACTTTCAACTTTAGAAGCGTGCGCTATGACTGCCTATGCATACTTTTAGTTTCCCTTTTGTTCCTGAGTTCTTCCATTCATTTCTCCCGCTTACGGTACCCTCTTTTAGTATTTATCAGCTTCTTTGTTCCGTTTTCAGGCATACAGTTAATTCCTTATATCCCGATTCTAGGAGGGGCAATCTTCTTATTCCATCGCCCTTTTTGGAAAAACTTTATAGCTATTTTAATAGGAATGACGCTTGGGGTAGCAGGCTTACTGCTTTTTTATCAGCTTCACGGTGTCCTACCTGAGTTTATAGCCTCATTTCAGGTTAATGCTAGCACCGCCGCAACTCGATTTTCGGGTGTCAAAGCAGACCCTAGCTTTCGCATTCTATTTATAACAGCCTGTATTCTTGCCGCCTATCGAGCACTGTTTAGCACTCAAAAGGTTTCTTATGTTTTGCTAAACAGTGCTCGATAG
>JAAHIC010000812.1 GCA_010671965.1 Leptolyngbya sp. SIO4C5 | reverse complement strand
TTTACTATCCAGGCTGGTGGGAACCGGGCACTACCTACGAGGTGCAGATAAATCTATCCGCCTGGCAGCAGCTACCGCTGGAATATCAGGAAGCACTGCGTTCGGCTGCTCTAGAGTCTCATACCCTGATGCTAGCCAAATATGATGCGGCTAATGGAGAATCTTTGCAGCGGCTCATCATGAGCGGAACCAGCCTTTTACCCTATAGCCCAGAGATTCTAGGGGCTGCGAAGCAGGAAGCGTTTGCGCTTTACGAAGATACAGCGAGTCAAGATGCTGATTTTCGGAAAATTTATACTCAGTGGCGAACTTTTCGTGCCGAAATTTATGGTTGGAATCAGGCTAATGAGTTGAGCCTAGCCCAGTTTATAGACTAAATCTTTTTGATGTGTTCTCCCTGTTGTTTTAAGTCTGAATCTTTATGTTCTGGCGATCGCTGCTGTTGCGAAGTAAGTCTTATCGGGATTGGTTGAGCTGCGGGCTTCGCACCCAGCAGAAGAGGCTGAAATCTAAATACAGTCAGCTCAGCATTGGCAAAAAGCTCAATCTGAGCTTTGGCCTTTTGGTGGCAGTGACGTTTTTAGTTGTGGGGATCACCTATGGCGAAGGATACCGGGCTAATGTCAGCATTGATAAAACGCAGCAGTACCATTTTCCCTCGGCGCTAGCGTCGGCCCGCGCCCAGTCTAACCTTTTAAGTATGCTGTCGAATGTGCGAGGCTACCTGGCGACTGCGGAGTCTGAATTTCGCAACCAGTATCAGGCTTCACGTCAGGCTTTTGAGGCCGATTTAGAACAGCTCAAAAACTTGATCAGTGACCCCGCCATCGTTCAAAAGATGCGAAATACTGCTAACGCGGGTCAGATGGAAAGACTGGCTAGGCTAGAAACGCTTTATCAGCAGTGGCTGTTTTTACCCGAAGACATGTTTGGGCTGAAAGACCGGGTGATTGAGAATCAGCCTGCTCTCAAGCAGCTTCAGTCTGAAGGCGAAATTCAGATTAACTCTACCTTAAACAGTACTACTGAGTTGATAAATCTGCAGCTACAGCAGACTCTTACCTCCAGTGATCTAACCCAATTAGAGGCTTTCTTTGAGTTTAAAGGTTCTTTTGCCCTAGCCGTAGCGGCGCTGCGAAGCTACCTGGTCACGCGCAGTCCGACTTTTCGTTTTGAGTATGCCGCTCAAAATAAAAACAACCAGGCCGCTTGGGCACAGATTTTGCAGCTACGCTCCCAGCTTAGTCCTGAGCAGCAAGTCACGCTCAGCCAGTTAGAAAAATCCTATACGGCTTTTACACAGCTACCCGCCCAGCTTTTTAGCATTGTTGAAGGCGATCGCTACCGTAACGATCTCTTTTTGTTTAAAACGCAGGCAGAACCTTTGGCGGCCAGGATGCTGGAGGAGCTAGATAAAATCGTAGTTGCAGAACAGAACGCCTTACTGTTCGAGCTAGAAGCTAGCCATACTAATTTGGCCAGGGCACAGTGGCAAACTTTGCTAGGGGGAGGGAGCTCTCTGGCTCTAGCGATCGCCTCAGCATTGGCCCTCAGACGGGCGATCGCCATGCCAATTGAACGCCTCACCCAAGTGACCGCCAACATTGCCAAAGGGGACTACACGGTCAAAGCGCCCATCACCTCCCAGGATGAGATCGGGGCGCTAGCGGGCACCTTCAACCGCATGACCCGGCACCTAAGACACTCTCACAGAGCTTTAGAAACTTACAACCGCAACCTAGAACAGCAGGTTACCGAACGAACACAGGAGCTGCAGATCAAAAATGATCAGCTGCAGACTACCTTGAAGGAACTTAAACAGGCGCAGCTCCAGCTAATTCAAACCGAAAAAATGTCTAGCCTGGGCCAGCTTGTCGCCGGCGTTGCCCACGAGATCAACAATCCGGTGAATTTCATTTACGGCAACTTAGCCCACATGAATGCCTACACTGGTGACCTGCTGAAGCTGATGTCACTCTACCAGCAGCACTATCCTGAACCTGTGCCTGCTATTCAAAACGAGATTGAAATCATCGATCTCGATTTTGTCACAACTGATCTCCCTAAAGTGCTGGATTCTATGAAGTTGGGCGCTCAGCGCATTCAAGGTATTGTCGCCTCTCTGCGGACTTTCTCGCGCATGGACGAAGCGGAAGTTAAAGCGATCGATATTCATCAGGGCATAGATAGCACACTGAAGATCTTAGAGAGCCGTCTCAAGGCGCAGAATAACCGCGTGGCGATTGGCGTGGTCAGGCGATATGGCTTACTGCCGCCCGTCGAGTGCTATCCGGGACAGCTCAACCAGGTCTTTATGAATATTTTGTCGAATGCCATCGATGCCTTGGAGGAACGCTGTCTAGCAGAAACAGACTTTGAGCCGGTAATTTGCCTCGTGACCGAACCGACAGAGGACAATCAGGTAAAGATTATGGA
>JAAHIC010000811.1 GCA_010671965.1 Leptolyngbya sp. SIO4C5 | reverse complement strand
CCCCCAGTCCCTATCCCAAGCTTGAGAGAGGGACTGGGGGAGAGGGCCAAATCACTCCACTCTGGCTAGCCGACCTTACCGAAACCTCGCTCAGAGAAATTCTGCAAACCTGGTTCAACGCCTACAGCCAATCCCAAACCGATCGCCAAAGCTGGTACAACGCGATCGCCCAAACCACCTGCCAGCTCTGGCAGCCTCTCATGGCCCCCCTCATCGCCAAACTCCAAGCTCTCAACTTTGAGCAAGCCACCCTCATCCCCACCGGCTACCTCAGCCTCCTCCCGCTCCACGCCGCCTGGACAGCAGACCCCAGCACACCCACCGGCAAACGCTACGCCCTCGACGACATCCACTTCACCTACGCCCCCAACGCCCGCTCGTTAAAAGCGGCTCAGCAAATCCGCGATTGCATTGCTGATGAATCCTTACTGGCGATCGACAATCCCCGCAACGACCTGGCCAACTCCAGCCGCGAAATCACCGCCGCCACCGCCAGCTTCGCTCAGCCCAAAATTCTGCAACACGAACACGCCACCGTAGCCGCCGTCCTCGCCGCCCTGCCCCGCGCTAGCCACCTGCACCTCTCCTGCCACGGCACCGCCAATTTCGACACTCCCCTCAATAGCGGCCTGCTCATGGCCGACGACCTGCTCACCCTGCGCAACCTGCTCGATCTCAAACTCACCGAAGAACCCAGCGGCGGCCTTCGCCTCGCTATCCTCTCAGCCTGCGAAACCGGACTCCCCGGCCTAGAACTCGCCGACGAAGCCATCAGCCTCCCCACCGGACTGCTCCAGGCTGGCGTTGCCGGAGTCGTTGCCTCCCTCTGGGCCGTCTCCGACCTCAGCACCATGATGCTGCTCGTGCGCTTCTACGACTACTGGCGCGAAGACAAGCTAGAACCCGCGATCGCCCTACGCCAAGCCCAGAAATGGCTACGCGACACCACCAACGAAGAAAAAGCCACCTATTACTTTGAGCAGGCTAGTGCACTTCTGCCTAACAGCAAGACGTCTCAGCAAACGGCCGAATTTCTCTATGACGTCGTTGGCTTTGAAGAGACTGGCGCCAGAGACTTTGCCCATCCTTTTCACTGGGCTGCCTTCAGCTACACAGGCGTGTAACTCTACCGAAATCCCTAGCTTTAGACAAAAGCCGAAACGCTATCAATCGCCCTAAATTCTTCCAAAGTTAGCCATGTACCAGCCCGAAGATATTCTAGAAGCCGCTCGTTCTATCCGTCCTTATCTAAACGAACTCATCGACCCGTCTGCCGCCGAACAACTTGATCAAACACTTGCCGAACTGTTAGCTCAGGCCGAGCAAAATTCATCTGTCAAGATACTGATTCAAAAGCACCTGCGAGAGCATGCTGAGACCCGTCAATGGGTCAAGGACTTCCTGGAAGACAAAAAACTTCCTAACGAAAACCGCAGCTTTCAGCCTTTACCCGGACACCGCTCAATCGTTAATGCGCCTAAATTTGTCTGTCCTGAGGGCGACTATGTTTGGTACCGTCCCAGAGCGGGCATGGAACCGCCTCAATGCCCCACACACCATATTCCCCTCAATCCTGCTTAAAAAGACTCAAAAGTCGCAGCGATACAATAATGCCATTCACCTCCCTTCTCACGGCTATGGTTCAAACCCCTGCCAAACCCCTCACCCTCGACGAATTTCTGCTGCTACCGGAAACCAAACCCGCTAGCGAATTTATCGACGGTCAAATCATTCAGAAACTCATGCCCCAAGGCAAACACAGCACTCTCCAAGGCGATCTAGTCCCCGCCATCAACACCGTCCTCAAACCTCAACGCATCGCCCTCGCCTACCCCGAACTGCGCTGCACGTTTGGTGGCAGGTCAACTGTCCCCGATATCGCCGTCTTCACCTGGCCGCGTATCCCCCGCGACCCCAGCGGCAAAGTCTCCAATACCTTCGCTCTGGCTCCCGACTGGACTATCGCAATCCTCTCCCCCGACCAAAGCCACACTAAAGTCGTCCGCAATATTTTGCACTGCCTAGAGCATGGCACTCAGATGGGCTGGCTGATCGATCCAGACGAAGAACTGGTATTTGTCTACTTCAGCGATCGCCCCATCGCCGTTTTCGAGAACGCCAGCGATCGCCTTCCCGTTCCTACCTTTGCCGAACCCTTCACGCTCACCGTCGGCGAACTGTTTAGCTGGCTTGAGGCTTAAATGTCCGCCAAGCTGTTAGATAGCCTCGGTAGCAAGCTGGCGGAAAAGTGGGTCGCCACCTTGCTCACCCCCGCCTTCATCTTTTGGGCCGGTGGCGCGATCGTCCTCATGCAGCGCCGGGGCTGGCAAGACACCATTGACTGGTTTGAGCAGCAGCCTGACTTTGCCATGAGTTTATGCCCAAAGCTCATGGCAGATTTTTTATGACGGGTTATTCAATGCGGTTACTGCAAAAC
>JAAHIC010000810.1 GCA_010671965.1 Leptolyngbya sp. SIO4C5 | reverse complement strand
GATGAGGTTGGGTACTCTCAAAAAAATCCCCCGTACAGGCGGGTTCAGCTACAGCTTGGCTGCCAAGTTCGATGATGGATCACTAAACCTGCATCTACTATGTCTATCTCCACAATCACCGCCTGTCCCTATGACTACAGGCTACCTGCTGCTGCCAGCGTCGCCCTGTTAATTATCGACATGCAGCGCGACTTTTTAGAACCCGGTGGTTTTGGCGCCGCTTTGGGCAATGACGTGCAGCGGCTGCAGGCAATTGTGCCTACGGTGAAGCGGTTGCAGACGGCCTTTCGAGAGCTGCACCTGCCCATTTTTCAAACCGTAGAAGGGCACCGACCTGACCTCAGCGACTGTCCGCCGGCCAAGCGCGATCGCGGTCAAGGGGCGCTAAAAATTGGCGATCGCGGGCCGATGGGTCGCATTCTGGTGCTGGGGGAGCCGGGGAACGGCATCATTGACGAACTCGCACCGCTGCCGGGCGAAACCGTCATTTCCAAGCCGGGCAAAGGCGCTTTCTACAATACCAACCTAGAATTTTTGCTCAAGACCCACCAGATTTCTCATCTCATCCTCACCGGCGTCACCACCGAAGTTTGCGTGCAGACCACCATGCGAGAGGCCAACGATCGCGGCTATGAGTGTCTGCTGGTGGAAGACGCCACTGAGAGCTACTTTCCGGCCTTCAAACAGGCCACGTTGGAAATGATTTGCGCTCAGGGCGGCATTGTGGGCTGGTGTGCCAACTCCGAGCAGGTGCTAGCGGGCCTCAAAAACTGGCAGATGGCAGCGAGTAAGCCATGAATTATTCGAGGATTGCATAGATTGAGTGCAGTTTTAGGGTTGAATGATTGCTCCTGTCAGCAAAGCGTCATACCCGATACAGAATCAGCTTATCCAGGCTTGAGAAACTCCTGACAACGTTTGCTTTTCTTAACCATTCCATGAACAGCTTGGCGTCTTTAGTGTTACCTGCTCTCGTTGGTTTACTGGCCGGTGTTGGTCATGGGGTGATGTCCCATCAGGCCAATTTGCCCCTGTCGCTGGGTCAGCAAATGGTCAGTATTTTGCAGCCGCCAGAACTGCCCTAAGGCTAAATTTTATCAAGCGTATCTGTTGATACCAAAATATCTGGGATGATGAGGATGAAGTGAATTAGGACTTCATCTATGCGTTCCTATACCTCTACTCAGGCTACTAGCGGCGATCGCGCGATCGCTGGTTTTCTGGCTGCTTTTTCCATGTTCGTAGTGGGCTACACGGCCACGCGGGTTTATCTAGCCCAGCCCGCTGAGTCCGGTGCGATTGAATCCGTCACCCCCCATCAGGCTACCCTTTGGGACGGATTAGGGCGGTAGGCTGCGGTTTTTCGGCAGGGGCATGACATGTCGTGCCCCTACTGCTAAATTCCGCTCTTAAATTTTTACGCCTTGAAGGTTTGGGTGATGCGCTGCATCGCTTCATTGACGTTTTCGCGGCTGTTGAAGGCCGAAATGCGAAAATAGCCTTCCCCCGCAGCCCCAAAGCCAGAACCCGGCGTGCCGACAACGTGGCAAGCATTCAGCAGCTTATCAAAGAAGTCCCAGCTCGAAAGGCCGTTGGGCGTTTTCACCCACACGTAGGGCGCATTCACGCCGCCGTACACGTCGATGCCTGCCTGGGTCAGCTTTTCTCGCACAATGCGGGCGTTTTCTAAGTAGAAATCAATCAGCGCCTTGATTTGCCGCTGGCCTTCTGGAGAATAAACCGCTTCAGCGCCTCGCTGCACGATGTAGGAAACGCCATTGAATTTAGTGGACTGCCGCCGATTCCACAGCTTGTGTAGCTCCACCTCTGAGCCATCGCTGGCCTTGGCGGTGAGTCCCTTGGGCACGACCGTATAGGCGCAGCGGGTGCCGGTAAAGCCGGCGTTCTTAGAGAATGAGCGAAATTCGATGGCGCAGTCTTTGGCCCCGGTAATTTCGTAAATAGAGTGGGGCAAATCTGGATCGGTAATGTACGCCTCATAGGCGGCATCGAAGAAAATAATCGAGTCGTGGGCGCGGGCGTAGTCTACCCATTTTTGCAGTTCGGCCTTGGTGGCAGTAGCGCCAGTGGGGTTGTTGGGGAAACAGAGATAGACCAAATCCACCTTCTCAGACGGCACCTCTGGGGAGAAGTGGTTGTCTGCGGTCATGGAGAGGTAGATCAGACCGTCGTACTCACCGCTGCCGTTGGCTGCTCCGGTATGACCGGCCATGACGTTGGTATCGACGTAGACCGGATAGACCGGATCGGTGACAGCAATCTTGTTGTCTTTGCCAAAAATGTCGAGAATATTGCCCGTATCGCACTTGGCCCCGTCCGAAACAAACACTTCCGAGGCGTCTACGTCGCAGCCGCGAGATTGGAAATCATGCATGGCAATGTTTTCTCGCAGCCAGAGATAGCCCTGTTCCGGGCA
>JAAHIC010000081.1 GCA_010671965.1 Leptolyngbya sp. SIO4C5 | reverse complement strand
AGCTGACAGTGCTTGGTGAGAAGTTGCATCACTTCGTTGGGCTGGTCGGTGGGCAGGGGCTTGCTTCAAAAGCTCAGCCACCCCGACAAATTGTCGTCTCGTTTGGTTCTAATAGCGCTCGACGCTAGAGCTGAAGACAGGTTCCACCCGGATGCCAATAATTTTTGAGGGCCGCACTACCATATATTCCCCCGGATTAATTTTGGGCACGGGTACGCTGATGAAGTCATCCGAGCTGGCTTTGGGCATCAGCTCACCGCTGTACCATTTCTGAAATTCCTGAACGGTGGCAAAGCGAACTTCTTCGTGGTGTCCGCCTTCCATCAGCATGTGAATAACGTATTCGCTGGGTGTTCTTGGCATATTCGCTGGCGTTGAATTTCACAGTCCCCATTATGGGCTGAGCTGACTCAAAAATTTCACCGAATCGAGAACGGAGACGTAAATTCTGTCTCACAGCCGCTTTTCTGCCTCTATCAGCTTTGCTAAAACGACGGAAGAAAATATTCTAGAGTCACCTGTATTCAGCAGTCGATCAGATTCTTGAGGGAAAGCCATGCGCCAAAAAGCTATGTTGCGTCAATCGGTTCGATTATCAGTTCGATCTATGGCACCGCTGTTCTTAGCAGTCGTTCTCTTACTAACGGCCTGCAGCGCCCCTCAGACTGAATCTCGCTGGGAAGAGGCCCAGTCAGCTCCCCCTGCCGCCACCCAGGCCGACGTGCTGCCGGGCAGCCAGTTCAATCAGTATTTTCCGCCGGAGGCAGACGGCTACCAGCGCGTCTATGTGCAGGAAAAGTCGGGTTTTGCTGAAGCCAAGCTAAAGCGAGATGGCACTGATCTAGCGATGCTGGCGGTGTCGGATACGGCCGGCAATCCACCGGCAGTAGCGAAGTATGAAAATAGCGATCGCACGATTGCGGGCTATCCGGCTGTGACGCTGGGGGATACGACGACCAGCATTTTGGTGGGCGATCGCCTGCAGGTAAAAGTCCTCTCTAGGGACAGCACTTTTACCGCCGCCGACCGGGAAGCCTGGATTGAAAAGTTTGATTTAGCCGGACTAGAAAGCTTAGTAAAGTAATTCAGAGCAAAACACCATGAGCCAGCCTATTTACGAACTTGTTGACCAACTGCCAGAGCGCAATCTGACGGTGTATGCCCTGCGATCGCTCGACTTTGCTCTGCCCGGCGAGTGGGACAACATCGTCGGCTTTGAAAACACGATTCGCCAAGTCACGGGGGAAACCAACGAGGCCCTGATTCAGCAGATTGGCGAGCGGGCCATTCAGCTTTTCAACGACAAGTCCCAGGGCTACCAGCGGGCGCTGTGGCTTTACCAGACAATCGACAAGACCGGAGGAGCATTGGGTACTGCCGCTCTGGCAAATAAGATCGGCGAAAAGGTCTCTCTGCTGGGCTTTCTCAATAAGCTGACGCCCAAAGCCGAAAAAGCGCAAACCATCGATCTTAGCCTCAAGCTGGTGACAGAAGTGGTGGCCTTCTGCCAAATCAACGGCATACCTGGCGACAGCATTGGTGACTTTGTACGCGCTTTAGGTGACTACAGCGGCGAATCCCTGATTCGCATGGCAGCTTTGGTTTCCTTTGACGGCCTAATTCCCCTGGGACCTAACTTCATCCAACAGGCCCAGCTAGTGCTGAGTCGCCTTGGCCCCAAAGAGCTAGAGGAAAATGGGGCTTTCAAGCGGATTCGCGACCTGATTCCTGGCAGCAATACGGCCCAGCAGCTCGGTTTTATGGAAGCCAGCTTTAACTCAACCAAGGACTGGATGGGCGGATTTGTCGCTAAGAAGGGACTAACGCCAGAGAAAATCACCCAGAATTTTCAAAAATTCGTCGATATCGCAGACGACAAGCTGGACTATTTCGGCGCCTTTCTCGACATCAGCACCAACTATTACGAACACACGGGTATACAAACCCTGGCGCGGCGTTTGGTGGAACGGGCAGTGGCAGAAATTTAGGCCGACGAGCGATCGCCTCACAATTCCTTAACCCAAACACAAAGTTTCTATAAACTATCTAGGGGTTTACCCTTAATCTTCATCCCGTAGCCTGAGTTTTGGCTTGCTTTTGACGCGAAAAAACTTATCGCTGCGGAGTGTTTGTATGCTGAATCGTCGTATTTTCTTAGGAGCGGCTGCTCTAGCTGCGACGCTAGGACTTTTAACCGCGAATACATCAGCTCAAGATAGAACAGAAGTTTTGCTCGATGGTTCTAGCACCGTCGGCCCCATCAGTGAGGCAATGGCCGAGGAGTTTATTGCCCAAAACCCCGAAGTTAGCGTAGTTGTTGGCATTTCGGGAACCGGAGGCGGTTTCAAAAAGTTTTGTGCCGGTGAAACTGTCATCTCAGGGGCCTCTCGTCCGATCAAGGATGAAGAAATTGAAGCCTGCGCCGAAAATGGGGTTGAGTATATCGAAGTTCCGGTTGCCTACGACGCCATTACCGTAGTTGTGCCGAACAGCAATACCTGGGCTGATTCTCTCACCGTAGATGAACTCAAGACCATGTGGGAAGCAACGGCTGAAGGTACCGTTACCAACTGGAACCAAATTCGTCCCAGTTTCCCGGATCAGGCTCTAACTCTCTTTGGCCCTGGTACCGACTCTGGGACGTTTGACTACTTCAGCGAAGTCATCATTGACGGTGACAGCCGGGCCGACTACACCGCCAGCGAAGACGATAACGTCATCGTCCTAGGAACAGCGGGCACTCCCGGTAGCCTGGGCTATTTCGGTCTGGCCTACTATGAAGAGAACAGAGATCAGCTACAGGCTGTGGCGATTGACAATGGTAGCGGCCCAGTTGTTCCCAGCGCTGAGACGGTGAACAACGGCACCTACACGCCTCTCTCTCGTCCAATCTTTATCTACGTTCGCAAAGATGCCTTAGATCGGCCTGAGGTAGAGAGTTTTGTTGATTTTTATCTCAGTGAAGACAACCGCTATCTAATTTCCGATGTCGGCTATGTGCCGCTTTCTGATGACGCCTACCTGCTGGGGCAGGCCCTCGTCGCCCAGGAAATTACGGGTTCTGTCTTCAGCGGTGCCCCGGCTGACAGCAGCGTCGTCGCTCTCCTCAACTCCGCTTTTGAGGAAGACAGCGAGAGCGAATAAGCCCAGATAGCCTGCTAGCCCTGGTGCTATCTGGTGCTATCTGGTGCTATGTGCTGTAAAAGCGGCAGTGCGGTGAGTCCTGAGGTAGCCCTGCGGGGTGTCCTGGGATTTGCCGTCGCAGCTGCGCCTTTATCGCGTGACTGATGAGCGATTTTTCAAATTTGCGGCGATCGCGCTCTTCCCTCTGGCACTGGCTGTATCATCCGTTGGTGATAGTCTCCATTGCCTTGCATGGCCTGCTGCTGGTAGTGCCAGTGCCTTCAGCCTTAGATCCTGAAGCTGAAGTATCTGAAGTAGAGGAACTACCTGAGCCGGAAGCAGAGATTGTTCCGGTAGATATTCTCAATCTAGCCCCGCCCCCGGTCACGCCTCCATCCCCAGCGGCGAAGCCAGCCCAGCCTCCCTCGACTCCGGCCAGAGCGCCAGCACCGCCAGCGGCTGAAAAGCTAGCCCAGCTCCAAGAGTCTCTGACAGAGGAGGAGCGACAGGATTTGCAGTCCGATACGGACACTGACGAGAGCGGCGCTGACGCACAGGATTTTAATCAATCCTTGGAGGAGGATTCATCAGCTACATTTGATTACGAAGCTCAGGGCCGCTTTTTTGGCAGCTTTGATCGGGTGGACTACGGCAACTTCGATCAGACTGACAAGTGGGATTCTTTATATTCATCGCTGATAGAGAATTACCTAACGGCAGAGCAGCAAAGTCTGTTTTTTGACAGCAACCGGCAACCCGTTGCTGGCGTCAGCGTCTTTAAATACATCACCCGCAACGTGGATTTAGTGGCAAAAGAAGACCTACGACAAACAGCGGCAGCGGCTGGGCTAGGATTTGAGCAGGCCCAGTACGAGCTGTATGGCGGTCAGCGGTTTTATACCCTGAGCAATGCCGATGGCATCCCGGCTGCCTATGTATCTCTGGTGGATCTTAGAGGCGGCACAGCGGTTTTAGTCTGGCAGATAGATCCGCGTCAGTCGTAGCAGTCAGTTTTGATCTTGAATCATCAACGGCAGTTATGGGGCGAATAGTGCCCGTTATCCAGCAAGTTCCTAGTTCCCGAAAGAGTGTCCACGAAGAACCATGTCCTCTGTAAATAGGCCGCTGCCAACGCGATCGCTCATAGGTTGGATTCCCCTTGGCTTCTTGATGGCCCTGGGACTTCATGCTCTGGTGCTGTTTATGCCGCTCTCGTCCTCAGAAGAGGTGCCTGTACCGGATCCGGCTGAGCAAGAAACCATCAGCATTTCCCGTGTGCCCCTCGAAGCTGAAGAGTCTCAGCCTGGAGAGCCAGCCCCCGGTTCTCAATCTGCGTCAGTGCGATCTGCTCAGCCCCGACCAGCACTTACCCCTCAGCGCCCGCCTCAGACCAGTTCCCGCTCTGTTCGTTCCTCAGCGCAGACGAATCGCTCCGGTTCATCCTCTGCTCGCCAGCCCAGTCGTCGTCAAGTCGCCAACGAGACAGATAGCCGCCGCTCGGCTGCCGCAGAAATTGCGGCTCTCCCTCCCGATAGCACCACCGCTGTGACCAGTCCTGCTGAGCAGCCGCGATCGCCTCAGCCCTCTGAACCAGCGGCCCCAGACAAAGCTCAGGGACTCACCACGCTGCTAGCCTATGCCAAAACCCTAGCGGCTAAACCGATGATTGCCTCAGATGCCCTAGTCAGCTACATCAACTATCTGCGGCGAGCCTATGCCTACAACCCAGCTGACACCAGTGCTGCAGAAGCTACCCAGAATCTGAACCAGTGGCTGAACGACATGGCATCGGCGATTCCGGCTGATATGCCCCAGCCGATCAAGTCAGAGGTGGCGCTGGCCTATCCGCTGAAGGTGTGTTTAGAACAGGTGCCGCAAACGGCTAACGTAGGGGCAGTTGTAACCACTAGCGGCAGCCTCGCCGCCGATCCGGTACTGCTGCAAAGCACGGGCTATGAAGGTCTGAACGAGAAAGCGATCGCCTTAGTCAAAGAGCAGCCCTTCGCCCCTGAAAACTCACCGCAAGCCTATCTCTACCAAGTCACAGTTGAGTACGATCGCGATCGCTGCTTTCAGCCCCCTGACTCAGCAGAGACAGCCGCTGGCGGCTAAACCAGTGTCCGATCGGTCAAAATCTCGTAGCCAGACGCCGTAATCAACACCGTATGCTCAAACTGGGCCGATAGGGAACGATCCACGGTCACAACCGTCCAGCGATCGCTAAGGGTTTTAGTATGCTTAGACCCCGCATTTAAGATCGGCTCAATCGCCAATGTCATTCCCGGCTGTAGCTTGAGATTGGGCAGTTGGCGAGTCCGAAAATTAAACACAGAAGGGGGTTCGTGCAGATTGCGGCCCACACCATGTCCGGTAAACTCTTCCACCACGCTGAAGCCATTTGCCTGCACCGAGTCTTCAATCGCCCCGGCAATATCCAGCAGCGTATTGCCCGGTTTAGCCTGGTCAATCCCCGCATAGAGGGCCGCTTCAGCCGCGTGAATCAGCTTTTGAGCCGCAGGCTTGACCTGACCAACAGCAATCGTAATGCAGGAGTCACCGTGAAAGCCGTCATAATAGGCTCCGGTATCGACCTTTAACACGTCCCCGGCGCGAATCACCTTGCGCCGCCGTGGAATGCCATGCACCACTTCATCGTTAATACAGGCGCAAATAGAGCCGGGAAAGCCGTGATAGCCCTTGAAGCTAGGCGTAGCCCCTAGGGCGCGAATACGTTCCTCGGCATAGGCATCTAGGTCAGCCGTCGTCATCCCCGGCTTGGCCTGTTCACTGATCTCTTTGAGGACGGTAGCCACGATGCGGGCCGCCTGCCGCATGGTGTTAATTTCAGCTTCATTTTTTAGCTCAACGCCCCGAACGCGCTTACGCGGGCGATCGATTACTGGCAGGCGGGGCGAAGCTTTAGCAAGTAGGTTGGTCAAGATGTTCATACGAAAGGGAGTGAATAATCGTCCGGCGACTGGCGGTTTAAGAATCAGAAATAATTAGCTGTCCGACCATGCCAGCTTCAGCATGTCCGGCAATGGAGCAGTGCAGCTCATAAGTGCCCGGCTTCATCGGCACAAATACCCATTCTGCCTGTGCTCCCGGTTTCAGCTCTAGCTCGTGGATAGCCCCTTTCACCTCCACGCCAGCAGCTTCTACCTTCTGCGACCAAAGGTTGTCAGCAAAGTCCTTGGCCGTGAAATAGTGCTTCTGACTACTGGGATTCTCTAAAACGAGCTGATAGCGCTGCCCGGCTGTAAACGTTAGCTGCTCTGGTTCAAACTTGAGCGCATCGGCTTCATTGCCTAGATGCACCTGCACCTCAATTGGATCCTGCTGGGTGATGGCGATCGCCGCTGCATCCTCTGCCCAGCCTAAAAGCAAGCCTAGCCCTGCCGCCACCAGAATTAACAGGCAGAGACTGACACAAAAGACGCGCAGGAGTTGCTGAACAGATTGCATAGCGGCAAAGGGCAAACGCCCAATAAACAGAATTTGGCGATAGCAAGATTCACTTTTATGTTAAAGCAACGGGTGGTTTAAAGCCTAAGGAGCGATCGCTACAGATACTGGCTCTAGCCCTAGATTTTCTGAGGTTCAGTCAAATTAAATTTGAGGGCTAGCCTTTTGGTGATTTTTGACGTAGTATTAAAGACCGTGTGCTTTTTAAGGCCTTATGAACGCTGAAGCAGTTATCCGCTCAATCGAAGCGGAACATCTTAAAAAAGATCTACCCGAAATCTACGTCGGCGACACTATTCGCGTTGGCGTCCGGATTCAAGAGGGCGGCAAAGAGCGGATTCAGCCTTACGAAGGCACTGTAATCGCTATGCGCAATGGCGGCATCAACGAATCGATTACGGTTCGGCGAATCTTCCAAGGCGTCGGCGTTGAGCGGGTTTTCTTGCTCCATGCCCCCCGCGTAGCGAATATCAAAGTGCTGCGTCGAGGCAAAGCTCGCCGGGCCAAGCTCTACTATCTACGCGATCGCGTAGGTAAGGCAACTCGACTCAAGCAGCGGTTCGACCGCCCTGTCTAGGGAAATTTTGCAGTTGTCGCTTCCTAGGGTCAACTTAGCTTTACTATAGACTTAGCAAAGCCAAGCGCTAACCTAGGCTACATGCGTCCTTAGTTCAGTTGGTAGAACGCAGGTCTCCAAAACCTGATGTCCGGGGTTCGAGTCCTCGAGGGCGCGCTGGATCACTGCCATCAACGACTACCCGAAGCACTCGGCGTATTTGATTCAAAGTACTCAAGTGGCTGGACTTCGGGTAGAATTGTTGTTTGGGTGGTTCAAGGTAATGCTGGCAACTCTGCGGTAGCAGGTTGGCTTGAGAGCTAGCTGAAACTGTTCCCATCTTTGAGCAAGCGGTTTGTCCGTCTGCAAGCTTGACGAAAAATCAATAGGTTAGTTGTGGCTAAGAAAGACACAAAATCCGACAAGACAGAAGCCAAGGAGACAGCGGAGGTCAAGACTTCCGAAAGTCGCTTTAGCGCTGCAGACTTCTTGAAGGGGACACAGGAAGAGCTTGGCAAAGTTGTTTGGCCCAGTCGCCAGCAGCTTATCAGCGAGTCAGCCGCTGTCATCTTGATGGTGAGTCTTTCAGCGACTTTTATCTATCTCATTGACAAGCTCTTTGGTTTTGCTTCTAGACAGGTGTTTTAAATGGCTTTCACATCGGATGATTTCAGTTATGAAGAGCCGATGGAGGCAGAAGTCGACTCCCCTGAAGAGGGCGTGTCTAAGGCCAGAGGCCGATGGTATGCCGTTCAGGTGGCGTCTGGCTGCGAGAAGCGGGTCAAGCTCAATTTGGAGCAGCGGATCAAAACGCTAGATGTCGCCAACCGAGTTTTTCAAATTGAGATTCCTCAAACTCCCGCCGTCAAGCTGCGCAAAGACGGCAGTCGTCAAAACATAGACGAAAAAGTTTTTCCAGGCTACGTCTTGGTCAAGATGGTCATGGATGACGAAGCGTGGTCAGTGGTTAAAAACACCCCCCATGTGATTAACTTTGTGGGGGCAGAGCAGCGACGACACTATGGTCGCGGTCGCGGTCACGTCAAACCCATGCCGCTAAGTCCGTCTGAGGTAGAGCGCATCTTCAAGCAGACGCAAGAGCAAAAAGCGGTTGTCAAAGTTGACATGGCTCCGGGGGACAAGATTGTTGTGCTGTCCGGGCCGTTCAAAGACTTCGAAGGTGAAGTCATTGAGGTAAGCCCAGAGCGCAGCAAGCTCAAGGCGCTCCTGTCCATCTTTGGTCGAGATACGCCCGTAGAGCTGGAATTTAATCAGGTACAAAAAGAGAGTTAATCAATGGCGAAGAAGGTTGTTGCAATTATTAAGCTAGCGATTCCGGCAGGTAAGGCGAACCCAGCTCCTCCTATTGGCCCAGCTTTGGGTCAGCACGGGGTTAACATCATGGCGTTTTGTAAGGAATACAACGCCAGAACATCAGAGCAGGTAGGTCTGGTAGTTCCGGTTGAGATTTCTGTTTTTGAAGACAGAAGCTTCACCTTTATTCTGAAGACGCCACCAGCCTCGGTTTTAATCAAAAAGGCCGCTGGTTTAGACAAAGGTTCGGGTGAACCCAACCGAGTCAAAGTAGGATCCATCACGCGGGATCAGCTTCAGGAAATTGCTCAGACCAAAATGCCTGACCTCAACGCTAATGACATTGAGGCAGCGATGAAAATTGTTGAGGGTACTGCCCGCAATATGGGCATCACCATCAGCTAAGCAATCCAGAGTTAAACAACTATTCGGGGGAGAGGCTGAGGCTTCGCGATCACCCCAAGGAGTCACTATGTCTAGAAAAACTTCACGTCGGATGCAGGAGCTACAGGCCAAGGTAGAGGAGCGTCTATACGAGCCACTAGAAGCCCTGCAGCTACTTAAAGAAACAGCAACCGCTAAATTTCCAGAGTCAGCCGAAGCCCACATTCGCTTAGGCATCGATCCCAAATACACCGATCAGCAGCTCAGAACAACGGTAGCGCTGCCCAAAGGAACCGGACAGGAAGTTCGCGTTGCCGTGGTGGCTAGAGGAGAAAAAGTTTCAGAAGCCACTGAAGCCGGGGCTGACATGGCCGGGTCTGAAGAACTGATCGACGAAATCCAAAAAGGCATGATGGATTTCGACGTGCTGGTGGCAACGCCAGACATGATGCCGAAAGTGGCAAAGCTAGGTCGTCTCCTTGGCCCTCGCGGTCTGATGCCCTCGCCCAAGGGTGGCACCGTGACCTTCGATTTGGCTCAGGCCATTGAAGAGTTTAAGGCGGGTAAATTGGAGTTCCGGGCTGACAGAACAGGGATTGTTCATGTTATGTTTGGCAAGGCCAGTTTTTCAGCCGATGATTTACTCATCAATCTGAAAGCTTTGCAAGAGACCATCGATCGCAACCGCCCCTCCGGAGCTAAGGGCCGCTACTGGCGCAGCGTCTATGTTTCCGCTACGATGGGGCCTGCCATTGCGATCGATACGTCAGCCCTGCGTGATTTCAAGCTGGGCGAAGCTGCCTAAAAGTTTGCGAATACATCAAAGCCTGAGTCTTAAAGGAGGACGCCGTTTCAGTAATTTCCTAACCGAATAGCCAGCCGTAGACAGTAGGGGCGTCGATCGCTTAATTAGCCTGCCGAGGTTTGGAATCTTCAAGAAGCTTAGGTTTACCTTGCGTAAGCCGCAGTTTGAGAGATTACTGAGCCTCGGTCGAATGACTGAGGCTTTGATGTACTGGTGGTTAGGAAGAGATTAGCTTCGTTGTTATCCCCGAATAGAGGAGGTGAAACCCGGTATGGGGAGAACGTTAGAAGACAAGAAGGAAATCGTCGCCGAGCTGCAGAATCTCCTAAGTGAGGCTCAGCTAGCGTTGGTGATTGATTATAAGGGGCTAAGCGTAGCCGAGATTACCGATCTGCGTAATCGCCTGCGAGAAAAAGGGGCTGTTTGTAAGGTCACGAAAAATACCCTGATGCGGATTGCCGTAGATGGGGATGAGGCGTGGAAACCTATGCAGCAGTTTCTCAAGGAATCTTCTGCATTTCTCCTAGTCCAAGATGACCTGGGTGGCGCAATCAAAGCCTATCAAGGCTTTCAGAAAGACACCAAAAAAACCACCCTGCGGGGTGGGGTCATGGAAGGGCGGGCGCTAACTGAAGACGATATCAAGGCCATCACTGAGCTGCCTTCTAAGGAAGAGCTGATTGCTCGGATTGCGGGAGCGCTCAAGGCCAATACGACCAAGCTGGCTGTTGGTATCAATGCGGTACCCACCAAGCTGGCCGTCGGTATCAAAGAAGTTCCGGCCTCTCTGACACGGGCCATCAAGGCAGTGGCGGACAAAGATCAGTCCGATGCTGCTTAACAGGGCCAATTTTGTGTTTGTTAGCTAAAACCTTAACTGACTATAGGAAGTTCACTCATGTCTGAAAAAACTGATCAAATTCTAGAACAGCTCAAAACCCTGTCTCTGCTAGAAGCTTCTGAGCTAGTTAAGCAGATTGAAGAAGCTTTTGGCGTTGATGCATCTGCCTCTGCGGGCGGCGGCATGATGATGATGCCAGGTATGATGGCGGGTGCGGCTGGCGGTGCGGCTGCGGCTGAGCCGGAAGAAGAGAAGACCGAATTCGATGTCGTCCTGGAAGAAGTTCCGGCTGACAAGAAGATCGCCATTCTCAAGGTTGTGCGGGCTCTGACCGGCCTGGGTCTAAAAGAGGCCAAGGAAATGGTCGAGTCTGCGCCTAAGGCGATTCAAGAAGCCGTGGCTAAAGAGAAAGCTGAAGAGGCTAAGAAGCAGCTAGAAGATGCCGGTGCTAAAGCTAGCATCAAGTAACAAGCTGTAGGCTGGGTCATGTTCTGACCGGAGCCGCCTAGAGTTTTCTCAATCCCTGCCTGGATTTCGGGCAGGGATTTTTTTAGAGTAAAGTCCCAAGTCTTAAGCCTAGGGGAGAGACGGCGCAGAGGAGCGTTTCAAGCTCAGCACCCTTAGGACTTAAGCACTTGACGAGGTTTTATAGCTGTAGCCACTTTTATTAGGACGCTGCCTGCCTAAGAACGTCCTCCATCGCCGTGCGCAAATTGGCTGACAACGCGAACTGCTTGCGAATCCGGCTTTTCAGCCAGGCCCAACACTTTTCAA